>NZ_KV804268.1:0-210 GCF_001811315.1 Bacteroides sp. HMSC067B03
GTGAGGGTATTGTCACTTTTTGGGGAACAGATTACCGCAGATATTCAAGGGGCGTTCATGGGAAAGTGGCGGCTGAAAGGAAAAGAAGAAACTCCGAAAGTATACTGATAGCGATAAAGAAATACGGGGATGCAGGCAAGGCATTAGTTTCATGCGGGGAAAACAAAGGTTTCATATAGGAGAAACTCTAGTTTCAAGCATTGGAAACAA
>NZ_KV804269.1:0-1915 GCF_001811315.1 Bacteroides sp. HMSC067B03
GGTTAGGTCGAGTAGGTCTGGGCATTTCAGCCCAAACCTCTCACAGAACCGTACGTGAAAGTCTCCCCTCATACGGCTCCTCTCATCCAAACGGTTTCAATCGATTGGGTTTGACACCATGTTGCCAATGATAAAACAAGGTGGGATTCTTTGATGCTATCCATACCAACCATTTATAAGCATCATTAGGCTTTCGCCTAAACCGCTTATATTTTCTCTCTGCCCACCGAGCCAATTTCAAATTGACACATTGTAGAAAAGCCTTTAATTGACTACCGTAAAACTTACCGTAGTAATTCATCCACCCACGAACTTCCGCATTTATTTCCATTGCTATGTCAGACAGTTTTAGCTGAACCCGACTGTTCAAATGCCAACCACGTATCTTTTCTGTGATACGCTTCTTTGACTTCTTACTGATTGCAGGAGCATAACCGTTAAAGACTTGCCCTTGTTTATTTCTCTGACCTCGTGGCTGGAATGTGTAACCTAAGAAATCAAAAGTGATCTCCTTGTACTCTCCCCTCCGTTTACCGTCTTTGCAATAAACAATGCGTGTCTTTTCTTCATTCAAGCGTAATTTACATGCAGCAAAACGCTCTACAATGGATGTTTTAAGCCTTTGGGCTTCTTCAAGGCTATTACAATGACAAATCGTATCATCGGCATAGCGTTCAAAAGGGATAGTAGGATGATAAAGTGACATCCATTTGTCAAATGTATAGTGGAGATATAGGTTGGCAAGAACCGGACCTATTACCGAACCCTGCGGAATCCCCATACTTCGTTCTATACATTCACCTGTAACTGTTGCGTAGGGAACTTTCAGCCAACGCCGGATATAAAGCAATATCCACCTTTCTTGCACATGACGTTCCACTGCCTTCATCAACAGGGCATGGTCTATGGTGTCAAAGAACTTGCTTATATCCATATCCAAGACCCAGTTGTAACGCCAGCAACGTTCACGGGCTTTTCCTATCGCATCGTGGGCACTACGATTAGGGCGATAACCATACGAATCCATATGGAATATAGCCTCCAACCTGCTTTCTATCAGCAGTACTACAGACATTTGTGCTATACGGTCACCAACAGTAGGAATTCCCAAAGGACGGGTTCCACCGGAGGGTTTAGGTATATCCACCAATTTTACTGCTTTAGGAAAATAACTTCCTGAACTCATGCGATTCCACAACTTATACAGGTTCTTTCCAAGATTACTCTCGTAATCCTCCGTACTGATATTGTCAATACCAGCACTCCCCTTATTTTCTTTTACCCGTTTCCAAGCATTCATTATCACATGCTTGTCGATTGTAAACGGTTTTGTGACTTGATGTTGCATCATCCTAATAACTTTAATAATTAGTTGTACAATACAAATACACCGGACAAGCTGTCCCCTTTGCTCCATTGCCATTACAGCAATATCAACGCTACTACGAGACAGTCCGCCTCCACCACAGGCTTCGGTACTCAGACCTTACGGGTTTTCCATTCTTGGTCGCTCCCTTGGCATCCTATGGTGAGTTCCCATGTTCCCACAACACAGCCTCCATACAGGTCATGCCACCTCTACGCCGGATGCCGTTCAGACAATAAACAGGTAACCTCTGAACTTATCCCACACTCCTTGCATAAGCATGGTTTTGACATCACCCATTGCATTTCGACGCATCATCAATGGTTCCCTTACGGTCATCTCCTGTATGGTCACCTGACAGTTCATCACTGCCTTTTGAATGTATCGTTCACCACCTTAACCCTTTCGGGAGAAAGCAGCATACACCGGTTTGCAACCTCTTCCTGCAAAGCGATTGCGAGAGACCTACTCTCATCTGTATCGCAGTTACGAATGTGACAGCCACACCACATTCTCACGGCACACTGCAAGGTGCAAGCTATATATATA
>NZ_KV804270.1:0-686 GCF_001811315.1 Bacteroides sp. HMSC067B03
CCTCTCGGTACGTGGAAGCATCCTTTCCATTTTCCGCCTTTGAGTGGCAGCAACACTTCACCTTGCCGATTCAGATAACCGAACCATTCCGGATATTCCGAGTCTTTGAAATGTGTCCATGTATAGTCATGCACCTTCTCAAACCATTCCAGACATCTTTTATCTCCGGTCAACCGGTAACCTTTCAGTAAGGAGATCAGTGTCTCGATGTGTACCCACCAGAGTTTCTGATCCCATTCCAACTGCTGGGGAGGACAACCGTTACGGTCCATAAAGTAATAGATGCCGCCACATTGCTTGTCCCAACCATAATCAAGCATTGTTAAGGTGGTTAACATTGCTTGTTGTACCAGCTCCGGTCGGTTCAGCCGTTGCCCCAGATCCATGATAAACCACATCGCCTCAATAGCATGTCCGGGAGTTACCTGACGGCCTTCGAAGCAGTCAACCAGATTACCGTCCACATCCACATTCTCAACGATGATGCCACCCAGCTCCGGACGGCAGAACACGTCCATCACCTCATGAATACAGGTCTCCATTGTCTGCTCCAGATAACCGGCAGGCAGCAGATGCTCAATCTCCAATGCCAGATTACAGAGAATCATCGGGAGTGCGAAGTTCTTCAGATTACGTGTGCCCGGATGGAGCTTGTTCCATTTGCCTTTAGGGTTGTCAACTTTGGA
>NZ_KV804271.1:0-283 GCF_001811315.1 Bacteroides sp. HMSC067B03
ATCACTTTTACGGAAACACCTATAAACAAAGGAATTAAAGCATGTGTTTCCCTACATTTTGGGAGTTTCAATCCTACACTTTGGGAGTTTTTAAGACGCACTTTCCCTACACTTTGGGAGTTTTACCCTTCTTTTTTTGTTTATATGTAGGTATTTTATATCTTTGCAACAAATCAAATAGTTATGAAAAAGAAGCTACCTATTACCAAAAATAAAGACGTAGTTGTATCATGGGTATATACATGGTCCAAACAGCAAGACATGTCCATACACGAACAAAGAA
>NZ_KV804272.1:0-465 GCF_001811315.1 Bacteroides sp. HMSC067B03
TAAATCATAAGAATATACAGTATCTGGATATTTCTTATAATTCTAATATGTCGGAAAGGGTTACATTTAATCCTGCGAAGATTGATACTATTGTACGGGAAGGTGTGGCTGATGGGAAACGCTTATTAGCCCCTAATGCTCCCCCTCTTCCTCATCCCACTTTTATATCAGAGTAATGAGTGATATAATTAAAATACTAAAATTGTTTATGTGAAAAATGCTATCAACTAAGCTACAAAGTAATGTGTTTTTGGCGGTAGATTGGCTGAATATAAATATTATAATATGGATCAGGTAGTAGAGCGTGCATTAAAGATGGTTATTCAATTGTGATAAATTTAATTTGATATTGATAATGAAACGATTAATTTCTGTTGTATTTTTATTGATACAAATATTGTTTGAGTTACATGCACAAAGTTATGAAGAACTAGGCGATATTTTTGTTCATAGTGCTTATACCTT
>NZ_KV804273.1:0-353 GCF_001811315.1 Bacteroides sp. HMSC067B03
CTTCGCTGGTATGGTAATGCACCAGTTCCTTGTTTTCAAGATCAATGGTATCATCCCAACCAAGTGCTTCCAAATCGGTAATGTCGTTGAGGTTTTCCGGCTTGTAATATTCAAGTTTTCCGATCTCCGATCCACCGACCACGAGCAAGATGATGCGGTCACTGGTATCGGTATCCCGTACCAGCCCGCCATTTGCTTTGTTGATGATTACTCCTGTAAAATTTCCCATAAAATAATTCGTTATACGGATTTACCTGATAAAATTGCACCAACACCGAAATCTTCAATACGGTCTACAATACCGTAGGTTTGGGTACGATATTCGGATGTAGGACTCTTGCTGCGTGTATCGG
>NZ_KV804274.1:0-23405 GCF_001811315.1 Bacteroides sp. HMSC067B03
CTCTCCCGTTTCTTATCACCGGAGAAAGTTTGATTTTGGGTTTTGGGGTATATATTTCCATGTTTTTTAAATTTTACCGGTCCCACTCGTTCAGGATTTCTCCGCTTATGATATCATATCGTATCCAGTGTCCCGTCTCGCGTCCCTCGGTGTATTCGCCTTGGACTGCGATATCGTCCCGGTCGATTTCTTTCCACGAACCGTGCTTGTAGCCGTTCTTGTACGAGCCGGATTTGTAGGCGTACAGCTTGCCATGTAGGTGGGCCGTGTATTCGTAGGGGCCGTCCAGTTCGCCGTTCTTATAGTGGCTGACGGTTTTGCTGACCCATCCCTCAGTGATATCCTCGCTGATTTCCCATTGTTTTCCCTCTTTCCGGTCGTCAGTATAGTTTGCCTCGTAGATCTGCTTGCCGCTTTTCGGGTCAAAGCGTTGTTCCTTGCCGTTCCGCTTGCCCTGCCTATATTCCTGCACCATGTCCGGCTTCCCGTCGCTGAACCATGTCCTTACCGTACCGTCTATCTTCCCGTACTGCATGGGTGCTTCCCGTTGCGGTATCTTTCCGTCCTGATGATAGGAAACGAACAGACCATGCCGTCTGCCGTCGGTATACTTGCCCTTTTCCCGTAGGCTGCCGTTGCGGAAACGCCTGTACTCGCCCTGCATCACCCCCTTGGAGAAATGCACGCTTTCCTCGTTCTGTCCCCGCAGAATACGGTACTCGCCCGATAACGGCCGTTTCCCGTCCTTCAGGTAATGGACGGCTGTCCCACGCTGTTCGTCTGTAATGATTCGCAAGTCACCGGATTCCACGATCCGCTGTGCGAAGGCAGACCCGCACAGCAGCGTGAGAACGATGGCCGCAAGCATTTTTCTTATGTTTCCCTTTGCCTTTCTCATTCGTCCGGATATTCAAGTTTCAATGTCATGCCGTCCAAAGCGATGCCTTCGCTAAGCGTGATGGCAAGTTTCTGTTCTTCGGAGAATCCTATGGTTTCCCCGTCCTGCAAGGTGACATCATCCGACAGGATATAATGCACGATGTCCATTAGGAAATCACGGATGTCACTCAGATCGGCAGGGGCATACACTTCGATTTCCTCTTTCCCGAATTTTCTCAGTCCGTAGGTATAGATGCCGGGGATTCCTTTCTGTGTGCGGTAGATGCCGAACCATACCCAGTCCATGACGGGCAGTTCATCTTCTTGCAGGAGTGCGGCCATATCCCTGTAAAATTCGGGTTGGAATACCATGCCGTCGGTATATACCGCTGTAGCGTAGGACTGTTTCAGGCAGGAAGACGTGGCTCTGGTGAACAGTTTGGCTCTCTCCAGCAGGTTGGATTGGTCTCCGGTCACGGATACGAGGATATGTGCCTCGTGTTGTCGTGCCACTTCTGTTGCATCTTTCCACAGGTAGTTGCCCTGTGCATAGTGTTCCGCTTCTCCGTTGGGTACGGGACCGGGCATGATGGCTATTGCCAATGTCATGCCGCTGAACATTCCGACAAGTACGTCACCGTTGTCGTCGTCATCGGTAAGGACGATTCCCCAGTCTTCCTCGAAGTCATGGATGAACTGTTTCTTGTCCCATTGATTTTGTGAAAGCAACACGGACGAGACAAAGCATCCTTTGATATTATCCTTTTCCATATAGTTCTTTCTTTTTGAGTCGTCAATTATTGAAGATTCTTGCGCAAGATAGGTATTTTACCCTGATTCCTTGGTACTTTCATCTGTTAATATACGATAAATGCAGGCCCTGTCTGTGACTTTACAGATAAAGGTTGCGCTCCGTTCAATAGATGCGCACATACTGTACTTCCCCGTCAAGCAGTTCAACATAGCGGTTGTCGGAAAAGCGCAATGTCTCCAGAGTCCTGCCTTCCTTCTTGACTTCCGATTTGTGGTATGGTTCGCCCCACGCGGCGATGACCATTTCCCTCGTCATGCCGGTATCGACCTTGCGGAAGGCAATCAGCTTCCCATATTTCTCGCCGTACCGTTTTTCCAGCTGGCCGATACGTGCCGTACTTACAAACTCGTACACCTCGTCACCGCCTATAGGAAATGCTTCCACACGGACACCGTCAGCACCTTCCATCAGCAGAAACGCCCCGTCACTGTTCATCTTCAGGCCGATGTCCACACAACGGTACTCCACACCTTCAGCCGGGGTGATTACCTGACCATCCTCGGTCTCGACGGCCTTGGCAAGTGACAGGAATGTCTGTCCGACAAAGCGTTTCAGTTTCTCATAATACCCTATACAGGTCATGCTCAGCGGATACCTGAATGGGTTGTAATACATCTCATCACCGCTTTCTTTTTCACGGAGCAGCAGGCAGCATCCAGCCGACAGGTAGTCTGTCTTTGTCCAGCCCTTCACTACCTCGTAATATTTCCCCACCACCTCTTTAGCAGGGGTGGTACTGATGTTGACCGCCTTGTACACCGTCCGGTCATCCCCGGTAAGGAAATTGACCGTGTAGAAAGCATCCCAGTAGCCGTTCCTGTCATTTTTTACCCCATGCATGTACAGGGTCTGTCCCGGAAGGGAAGTGAAACTCCGCTTCTCCACGTTCGTCAGGCTGTCATAGGGGTGGGCATTTGTCACCGTGTACTCTTTCAGTCCATCGTTCTTGGGAACGATGTTAAGCTGTGCATGGGCATACATCACCGTGCACAGGAAGAAGGTTATAATTGGAATTGTTTTCATACTCAATCACTTTTTAAGTTTACAGGTGGCATCCGGGAAAGAGCACTCAGCTATTTGCCGGAAATAGAGAACAGGTACAGAGATAGTCCTATCCCGACGGCAAGAATCACTCCCAGCCAGAACCGGAAAGTTTTCGGACCGAGCAGATTCATCCAGAAGTTGCCTCCTGTACTGCCCGGACGGGAATATGTCCACTTCCAGCCGCAGATGACACCGACAAGCCATATAAGAAGCAGGCCCGCCACGACCAGATAGCCGTAGCGGGGTTCCTGCTGTATCAGATTAGGAAAATCCTTTATTTTATCCAACCATTCCATATCTCATCGGTTTATTTTTTCAGGAGCGCCGCAAATTCCTTGAGCTGTGGCAGTCCGTCAAAAAAGTCAACGTCAAATTTCACCGTAGAACCGTTTGTGAGAACAATTGTCAGAATACCTTCGTCATAATTGTAGTTTGAACTGGATATTTCCGACAATGTAAAAGAATGCATCTCTACATTTCCTTTCACGATGACCGGGTATGTCACCTTATCGCCGTCAACCGTGATGATACAGCTTTTGGCAGCCAACTTGCGGGCCTTATGTATCTTCCGCCAGGCTCTGAACAGCATATACAGTCCGACAAGGGCAAGGATGATCGCTGTAGGCAGCGGCCCGAGAATACGGGCTGTCCCGATTTTTATACCGAAAGGATAAACTATCGGTATTATTATCAGTGCTGCACCGATAAGGATTTCAGTCAGATTGTCCTTGATGGACGATTTGGATGAATAATTGAATGTAGTCATATTCAAATATTAGTGAAGTTTTCGTTCTGTGATATTATTTTATGAAAAAGTACCAGATAAGCAGAACCGCGGTGATGATTATGGACAGAACCGTCATGGCCGACTTGTATTTTTCGACAGCAGGCGATTCCTGCGGGCCTTCAAATTCCAGAATTGTAGGGGCTTGACCTATCACATTGTTGGGAATGGCCTCTACCTTGAATTGATTAGGCTGATTTTCAATACCGACCATGGCATAGGCACAATCAAGTTGATTAGCCTTCCTTGACGACAGAACAGCTTTTGTGAAAAGGAGGACACCATCATAATGGTCGCTTATCTCCATTACAGAATTCATTTCTTGGCCGTTTGTCAATATGTGCCTGCCGGTATCAGGATCAACAATGTTATAGGTATAACCGAGTGACTCTACTGAATCATAACGGATTTCACCGATTTCCAACGTATCCACTTCGGCCTTGATGCTCTGAAGGGTAGCCTCGTCAATTTCAGTACCTTTCAACGGGCAGGCGTACAGGCAATAGCGGCTGTCTTCGTGCATCACGGTTCTGATGGGATACAGGTTTACCACCTTGCGGTTTTCCAACTTGAGGTATGTTTTGGACAATTTGCCGATTGCTTTCTCGTTATAACCGGCCGGAACAGCACCTCCTTCAAGGATGGCTGACAGATTTTTAAGTTCGATCATGTTGTAATTCTTTTTATTCGTTTTCGATATATTGTTGATTATTTGATTTCATTTTCTACAGTGAGACAGAAGTTCACCTCCCTGTACAGTTGTTCCAGCAGATGTTCGTCATCCAGCGATTTCCTGCCGGGACGGAGAAATCCGTCCGGAGTATCGGATGCGTAGTAGAACATATTCCCGTTGAAAGAGAGCATCAGGTCACGGCTGAAGGATTTCCGCAGGGCGGTCAGCTTCCGCATCATCGCCGGCGTAAGTACCATACGGGCTTCCACCTCGTCATCCGCATATACGGCAAAGTACTTCTCGAACTCCGGATCCTCCAGATGCAGGAACTTCGCCCCGTATTTGTCTTTCATCCCCTGAACGGTCTGTGCAAGATAACCGATCTTGTTTTCCAGATGGTCCGGCAGCAGCATCACGTAGCCCCTGAAAGTGCGGTTCAGACGGCAACATCCGAACATCCCTCTGAAGCTGTGCATCGTACTTTCTATGCGGGCACCGAAAATCGGACGGATGAAATACTGGTACGGCACTTCAAGAAAATTGAATGCCGAGAAATCCTTCGAATTGGCTGAAGTCACACCGGTATCCACGACAGTCATCATGCCATTTCCGACGGGAATGTCAAGACGGCCGTAACAGGTCGAACTTACCGAATTGCCCGATGACAATGCCGTTCCAAACAGGCGGCTGTCCGCAAAGACTTTCGGCTGTATGGAACCGGAAGGGTTGTACCTTGCTCCCGGGAACAGCAGGTAGATGATGTGGGCCATCGTGTAGGTTTCTCTCTTGTTCAGTGCGGCAAAACATTTCATGAATGCGAAATGCAATACGAAAAATACGGCAAAGCCTATCATGAGGTATTTTCCCGTGGTGACGGAAGTCTCATAATCGGTACGGTCCACAAGGAACCCGCCGAAGATACAGAAACCGAACCACACGACGGTACACAGATAGACAATGGAGGTCAGGATGCGGAACACGATCCGGAGCATCCTGATGCGGGTCATCTCTTTCTTCATGTGAAGGGAAATGCCCTTGAAATCTATATTCTGACTTTCTTCCATGCTTTACTTGAATAATTCTCCCACTTTCACTTCCTTGATCTCACTTTCCGGGAACTCTATCAGTTCCTGTTGCTCATGCTTGCGCCAGGATGCGATTATCGACGACGGAAACATTTCAATGTAATTGTTGTAATCGGTTGCAGCAGCATTGTAGGTGCGCCGGATTGCCTGCAGCTCATTCTCCATGTCCTCAATCTGGACCTGAAGATGAAGGAACTGCTGGTTTGCCTTCAGCTCCGGGTAGTCTTCCACCGCCACATTCAGTCTTGACAGAAGTGAGGACATTTCTGTACCGTTTTTTATCTGTTCGGACTCTGTAGCGTTCGAAGCCCTTGACCGCAAATCGGCAATGCGGGTGAGAATCTCGTTCTCGTGCCCCATATATGCCTTTACGGAAGCGACAAGATTGGGGATCAGGTCATTCCTCTGCTTGAGAACGACACAGATACCGCTCCTGCACTGCTTGACCCGGTTCTTCTTCGCAATAAGGCTGTTATTGGTGAATACTGCCCATAAAATGATTATGAGCAGTATCACGATAATGCATATAACGGCTATAGTCATAGTTCAGACGGATTTAGACATACAATTCAGCCGGTATGACCCTGATTGTCCCTTCCCAGTAGAAGTGAGGGACGATGCCGTCTGAAGGAAGATAACCCTTGGGAAGCTCCTTGTAATAAAGGACAAGTTTCTTTATTTCCACATCGGCACCTTCTACAATTTCTCCGCTCAGTTTCACAGTTGACCAGCAGTCTTCTTCTTTGGCAAGACTGACTACACCTTCACATCCGGGAGCCACCGATTGTTTTCCTTCGCACATGTTACGCAGCTTTTCCATCATCCTCTGCAACCATTCAACATCATATATGTGTTCCTTATCCAATGCATGAATACCGATACCGTAAAAAGAGTCATCCTCATGTTTTACTCCTTTCCACGCCTCGGACGGCGCACTGATTATTCCTGCGTAAACAATTCTTCCTTCCGTGAATTTCCTCAACCATTTACTTTTTCCGAACCAGGGTGTTTTGCCAGCGACCTTTTTGAAAAACTCGGTTTCCACACTGCGTGGAGTCTGCATATACGGCTTCAGCTTATCGAGATTTGTCAGGTTTTTGTACAGTTCTTTGTCCCGTTTCGCCTCTTCCGCCTCTTTCGCACGCCGTGCGGCCAGTTTCTCCCTGTATTTACTTACGTCAAGACCTTGTGCTTCCATTTGATCAAGATCATTCTCTGTCATGGTTTTCTCCCATTCTGTTGCTGCATTTTTGAAAAGTGCCATAATCGTAAAACTTTTAAGATATTGTTGATTCTATTTTTTTCGGATTCTACCATTCGATTGCCTTCCAAGGGGAATCTTCTTTATTGAGAAGCGCTCCCACGACTTCATCAGCAGTCTCGTAGTCATCTGTTTCGCCTCTCCATATTCCGCGTCCCACGGCAAAGCTGTTGCCGTATTCTTCCCATGAACTGAAGGATTCCTTGGCTATGCCGGCAGTGGCTCTGATGGCTTCCCACATTTCATCTTCATTGATGTAGCCACAGATGAAAGCCCAGCGGGCCATGTTCACTGCACGTACAAGGTCCCAAGCCAGCACGGTTTCCGGCAGTTCCTTTTCCGTCGTTTCATTTACCCCCATTACAAATTCAGCTATCGTGAACGCATCGCCGAGCTTGTTGTCCTCATCCGCCTTTTCTTCCTCGGTGATAGCCTCGATTCCACGCTGGCGGATTTCGGCCAAAGCCGGATCCGCACCGGCGTGCTGGCCTTCGTTCAGCAACCATGATATGGTTTCAACGGCACTCTTCCTGTCAGTAACTTCCCACCATTCCTCAAGCATTTCCTTAAGGGTGTCCGTACCTGCTGTACTTTCAAGGGAGTCCACGTTGTCATCATTGTACAGGAACAGAGGCGCTCCATAAGCCAGAAGTCTGTTCTGTTCAGGTGTCAGGCTGTTGTCACCCTTGCGGGTGATTTCCCAATCTGCATATATATCAAAACCGTTTGAGAAATCCGGTAAACCTTCCGGCATGAATCCGGCATTCATTGCCTGCTGCATCATGTTCCCTGCGAACTCAATGTTTTTGCTGTAGGTCTCCATTATCGCCTCGGGATCCTGGGCGGATTCTGCCATCATCTTTGCCTGGTATGCCTGTGCCTGTGCAACTCCCGGGAACATCTCGGCCGAGTCCTGCATCAGCTTTTCATGCATCTTCATCAGGTCGGTTCCTTCAAATCCGGGTATATTGCCATACAAGGCTTGCGCCTGTTCCAGTGCTGCTTTCATGGCCTGAGCCTGTGCTTCTCTTGCGATTTCCTCGGGTGTCTGAGGTGTCTTCTTGGTTTCTTCTGCCATATCTTTCTAATATTAAATTTGTTAATGAATATCTTACCTGTTTATTCCGCTCCGTTTTCAAGAAGTTTTTCCACGATTTCGTTGAAGCCGCGCTCTCCTGCATAGTACAAGGCCGTGTGCTGGAGGTTGTCTGAGATGCTAACATTCGCGTGAAATTCAAGCAGGACGGACACAAAATCGTTGTGGCCCTCCTTGGCTGCAAGAATAAGCGGGGTTTCCCCGTTGTTATTCTGTGCGTCAACCGAGGCTTTGGCTTTCAGCAGAGCCTCGCCTATAAAGCGGTTCCCTGAAATGGCCGCGTAATGTATCGGGGCATTGCCGCTCAGCATAGCCTTGCCGGGATCGGCTCCGGCCTCGAGAAGAAGGTTGACCATGACAAGATTCCCCTGCATACAGGCGAGTATCAGCGGAGTCTCTCCGCCGTCATTCGTCGAGTCAAGCATGGACTTGTCTGACAGGAGCAGCGTGCGGACAATTTCACCCTGTCCGTTATACACGGCCTGATGAAGCGGGGTGTTGCCGCGTGCATCCCGGTCATTCCCGCACGAGAGCCGGGCGACCACTTCCCGCAGCCCGTGGGCTGTGGCATAGTCGATGGCCTTGTGGCCGAAGGCATCGGCGACCTCCGTATCGGCTCCCTGATCCATCAGGAAAAGGGCGGCATCTGTACGCTTGTTGTCAAGCAGGCATATCAGCGGGGTACGTCCTTCATTGTCCGTCACGTTGATGTCGGCCCCCTTCTGGAGCAGCTTCCCGAGGATTTCCTTGTTGCCGCTCCGTGCCGCCGCGTGGAGCGGGCTTTCGGAACGGTTGTTGATACATGACGCGTCGGCATCGTTGTCAAGAAGCAGAGCCACTATGTCCCTGTAACCTTTCTGACAGGCATAATAAAGAGCAGTGTTTCCTTCCTGATCCCTTTTGTTGATGTCAATTCCTCCCTTTTTCAGGAATATCTGGACAATGCTTTTCTGCCCGTTTCGGCAAGCATTGAGAAATGTCTGGTTGTTGTCCATATATCTTTGTTTAAGAATATTTCAATAATAGTCTTACGAGATTGTCATTGTTGTAGTCTGCCGCCACGTCCATGGCCGTTTTGCCTTCATTGTTTACGGCATTCACGTCAGGCAGCTTGAAATCCAGCAGGAGTTCAATCGTTTTCTGTGCCATGCTGTCACGGCAACATGCCGCCACATAATGCAGGAGGGTGTTTCCACGGTTGTCCGTCTTGTCCACGTCCGCTCCGGCTTCGAGAAGCTTTTCGAGGATTTCCGTGGGGTCGTCAGAACCGGCTGACCAGC
Source organism: Bacteroides sp. HMSC067B03 (assembly GCF_001811315.1). Lineage (NCBI taxonomy): Bacteria > Pseudomonadati > Bacteroidota > Bacteroidia > Bacteroidales > Bacteroidaceae > Bacteroides > Bacteroides sp. HMSC067B03. Next base: position 8,917 of record NZ_KV804274.1, read on the forward strand.
CATAAGGCACATATTTTTCGTTCGCCTTATGACCGCCGAAGAGAATCATCATGGGAGTCTGGCCGGAGAGATTGGCGGTGTTCGGGTCTGCCTTTCCCTTGAGCAGCCAACCGAATGCCGTTTTGCCCAGCCTGTAGCCGGTATGGCGGCAGGAAAGGGCAAGTGCCGTGTTGCCTTCCGCGTCAACAGGCAGCTCGGGATTCCAACCTTTTTCCTTCATCAGGTCAAGCAGCCCCTTGTAAACCTCGGTATCCTTGCAGAAATAGTCCTTGCTCACCCATGCCGAAAAAGCCGTCTCTTCATTCGGGAATCGGTAGTTCGGATCAGCTCCGCCGTTCAGAATCATGGCCGGAGCATCCTGTATGCTGTCAAACCAGCTGAATGCGCAAGCGAGGGGCGACTTGCCCTCAAAGTCATACATATCCCTGTGCTCGCATACCGTCTGCAGGTCTGCACTCGAACGCAGAATGGCATCCAGTGCCCCCATATCCTTCATGTACATGGCTTGGAATATGTCCATGTTGCCGTGCAGGGCCGAAAGTTCGTCAACATCGGGGTCGCTTCCGGAAAGGAAGGCCGCGATCTTCATCGCCTTGTTCTCTATGGCGGCATCCCAAGCTGTCTTTCCACTGTTTGACTTGTCTTCCGGATCGGCCTTGTCTTCTTCAACAAGCCTTCGGGCAAGCCGGTAGGCGGTTTCGTCGTCTCCCTCCAGCCTTGCAATCCTGCTCCTGATTTCCTCTATCTTGTTTTCGGGGTAACGGTATTGTACGGCATCATCCAGTTCCTTTTTAGCGAACCGGATATCCCTTTTGATGTCGCCGGATGCTGCACAAAGGCCGAAAAGCACGTTCTCACCGTTAAGGTCGGTTGAGTTGACGCGTGCTCCGGAATCCATGATCGCTTCCGCCATCTTGAAATGACGGTTCCTTACGCACTCGATAAGGGCCGTCGTATTCTTGGCCGAACGCGGTATATTCGCTCCATGTTCCATAAGCATGACGGCTATTTCTTTCAGTTTCTCTTCATCTGCACGACCGACACTGGCCCTGCCGAGAATATGAATCGGGGTGGAACCGTTTGCATCCTTCGCATTGGGTTCGGCATCACGTTCAAGAAGGATCCTGACCCCCTCCGCGTCTCCATACTGGCAGGCAAGATGCAACGGTGAACGGCCTTCGTACTGTTCGTCGCTGTCATCGACGGGCACTTCCCGGAGCCCCTGATGAATTACATCTTCCGGCTGGCTTGTCGAGTAAAGCCTGTATATGTCACTGTATTTCATGGTTGTATGTTTTTTATCAGTTCTTCAATATGTTGATATTTATTACCCAAACGGGCGTGGATAGTCCGCACCTCCGTGTGCAGGTGCAGTCTGGCCGACACTTTCGCTTTCAGTCTCAACAGTTGTACGGCGGCGAGGTTCTCGGGAGCATCCTCCGGCATGGGACAACCGGCAGGGCTTTTTTCGTATTCCCAGCGGAGGACGGCTTCCGGCAGGTTTTCCGGCAGACGTTCCGTTAACGGTGGCAGCAGCCTCTCCGCTTCCAACAGCAGGGAACGGCAGTCATTATACAGAGAAAGGTAGTAGCAGCATAACGCCTTGTTGTAAAGTGTCGGCAGGTCAGACTTTCCTGCCTGCGTGAAACAGGAGAAGGCAAAGGCATATTCGCCACTTACCATATAGGTAATACCTGCGGAGAAAAGTTCTTTTTTCTGGGATTCAAGCATGGTTTGTTTATTTCCATATATTCCAATCATAGATACTTAAACACTAAAAGAGATTTCAGACTGTTATGGGTGGAAACAAAAAACCGACGATATTCGGGCGCAGAGAACGCTCCCCAGTACCGTCGGACCATAAAAATATCCTGCCTTTTTTGAGACAATATGGCAGAGGATGAGTATTTATAGGAACTTTTGTCGTAAGACAAGGATAACCCCGGATAATTAATTCCGGTAATCCATTGTAAATTAAATGTTTTATTATATATTGACGCGCGATAATTGTGTGTGTGTGTGTGTGTGTGTGTGTGTGTGTGTTTACACGAATTTTCCACACTGCCAAATTATCAATACACTTTTTAAGGGAATATGTAAGGTAACTAATGCACACAAGAAAAACGTCCGCTTTATGCGAAGCTTCGCTCAAACAAATATCATTTGTTAAAATCGAGCGACATTTTACAATGTATCCATTGTCATACATATCAGTTTATTAGAGTGAATACTTCTTCAAATACAAAATTAGAAAAATGTTTTGTTCTGCAATGAAATAACCGACACTTTTTTCAGGGAAAAATAAAAATGGCTTTATTATAATTGCCTTGTACCATAGAAAACGGGCAGAGAGCATGCAGTTGCTCATCTGCCCGTCCTGTAGGGAGAACCGTTTCATACCGCTATCGGATTCACTTTCAATGTAGTCTGAAAGATGAACGCCTCTACTTTCATGTTGATTATGAAACATTGTTGGTGTGCGTGATAAGACTTCATGCCTTATTCAAACCTAAATCCAACGGGCACAAAAACAAGTAAGTAATTATTCAATGTCTTGAGATCATTAAATACCGCAAAGGCAGTAAGGAATATAGCAGATTGGATTATTCTAAAAGGCCAAATTTATATCTTCTTTTGGCGGTATATTACAAGGAACTTGCCACCCGATCAGGGGGCTCTTGTGGAAACGGAACTAACAAACAAGCAGTAATTTCATTTCTTGTTCATGGTAAAGACTACGACAACAAATCCGGTAGCGGTATTTACTGTTATTTAGGTTAGCCACGGGTTTCGATACGGGTCATAATCTGTTTGGAAAGTAGCCAGTTGCCAATCGGTAACCGGCTTTTTCGTGTCATCGACTTTACGGGGGATTTGTGGATTAAGTCGCAATTTGGCGGCATCATTAAGCCATTTCATGCTATCCTCGTAATCGCGCATACGGACAACACTGACATTATTCGGGGCAATGAGTTTCGTGAGCTCGTAGATAGCCAATCGAACCATATGCTTCTTGAGGTTGTAGTTTCGTGGATCGTGTAATGATAGGTTTAGACCGACTTGCGGCGTGTCCGCGTTCACATCCGTTTCCGGGTAAAATACCCGTCCGTCATAAACTACATATTCGTGTTCCGACAATTCGTAGGCATTGTATGATGAATCGTAATCGGCTATGGCTCCCCAACAGTCGGACACCATAGGGTCAAGATTGCAATCGAAACAGTCAAGCGTCATCAAAGTATAGAACGCCCCTTCATATTCAACGACTGACCACAGAGGATACTCGACAGGCTGCCATAACGTGACTTCCGTCTCAATCCAACCGCCGACCATCGGGATACGGATATCATCGAACTTGTACCCGTTTTCGGCAAGGCAAATATAGACAACACCGTTGTAGTTTACTTTATCGCCCGGATAATAGGTGTTGAACTGGGAATAATTTACAACTTGTCCCGCATCGACGTGGATATCGGAACACTCTTCCCAATAGATTGCCGTTGCCGGCTTGCGATAGCCGCTGACGGAGCGTATCACCTCATGGATTTGTCCCTCGAAATAGACATGCACACCCACGGGATAGGTAATTCGACGGTCGTATTCGGCGATATATTTTCCTTTTGCAAGTTCCTTTTCAATCTCGTAGTTCTCCGACAAATATTCCACAATGCTCATCTCCGCCGATTCTTCCGCCTGGATGAATCGTGCATCATTGCCCCGCGTGAGTTGTGCTAGTGCTTCCGGAGTAATTATCCCAAGATAGTCGTCATTATTGAGAAACCGTCTGTACATATCCTTGTTCCGTTATTAGTATGAAAATCCTTCCTGAATTACCGATGTGGAGACCACATACCCGTTCCCGTCGCCTCCGCTCTTGAACTTGTACCAGCTGTCGCGCAGGTAGTAACAGAGCAGGTAGTCAAGGCAGTCGGACAAGTGCCCGTACCGTTCATACTTGACACCGGTTTTCGGGTCGGTGGTCTTCTGTTTGCTCTTGGTACCGTCCTCGTTACGAAGCTGGTAAATCAGATCCTGGGTAAGTTTGCGACATTTGATATCGATTTGTATCTCCCAGCCTTCATAGCCCCCGAATACCTCGTTGACGAACTCGCACCGTGTAGCCTGCGGAGGCTGCTTGCGTAACAGCTTTACCTTCGGTCGCAGGATTCCTCTGCCGAAAGTGTCCGTGATGATGGTATAGTTGTTGATGCCGTCCTCGTTGGTGGTGGAGCGTTGTAACCCGGAAGGGTCACCGGTCACATCCACTCCGCCGATATGCTTGTCCCGGTAAAGTTTTAAGCGTACTTTCCGTGCCAACGCAGGTGTGTTGTTCTCCTTTTCCTCCGGCTTGCCGAGTATCTCTTCCAGTATATAGACCTTCCTGTTTTCATAGTCTATTTGTGCGGAGAGCACCGACATTTGGGGGGCAACATTGAAGTCCCATACCGTGATGAGCGGCTTGGTCGGATCGTATGCTTTTTCTTTCAGTCCGGTAACGAGATGCCGGGAGCCGTCGAAACTGTTATAAATCGCCATATCGTTGGCTTCCACGAAATCCCAGTTGCCATAGAGCAGGCGTTCCTTTGTCGCCTGATCCCGGATCTTGTTCAGGGCCGCCTCGTACACCTGACGAAAAGCGATATTCGGATTGTCGAACACGGAGAATGGGATGTACGCTTCACCCTCACGGCAGATGACTTTTTCTCCGTTTTCGTCCTGCACGAAGCGGGAACGCACCCAATTAATCGTCGGGTTGGTAGTAAGCAGCATTCTCGGGGTCTTGAATGTCTCATGGGTTCTCCAGCGGAGACGGGAAAACAGCACTTCGACGGCCCGTTCCGAGATTTCCGACACCTCGTCCACCATGGCGATGGTGTATTCAGAAGAACCGAAACGCTCGAAGTTGGGGTCGCTGGGAATGTCTGCCATCTCTTTCATGATGATAACCGAGTCATTCCAAATTGTGAGCGTGCCTTCGAGGTTGTTTATCTTGTAGTTTGTATCCTCTTTCAGTCCCCAGTCCTTTAGAATCGACTTGATGGTGTTCCATGTCGATTCCTTCAACGACTTGAGTGTCTTACGGGCCACCACCGCACGGATATTCTCGAACCTGATACATGAAGACACCAGCCAAACGCTGCCGATATACGATTTTCCGCCGCCGGCCGCTCCGCCTCCCAATATCAGCTGCGGCAGGTTCTGCGACTTGCAATGCCTGCACTGCGGCCTGTATTGCGGGTTGCCTTGCTGGTCATAGCCGACAAGGATTTGCTCGATCTCCCCGCCACAATGAGGACAATAGTTCGGTTGCAACAGTTTCCAGAGTTCATACTGCCGCGGGGACGGTTTGAACTCAATACGTAGGTTTCTGGGTGGTTTGAGTTTGTTGACCGCCATTCGATTTATACAATCTGAATGGTTATGTCCTTTCCGGACTCGAGTATGGCATACAGTTTTTGGAATGTAGCACGGGATTCCAAAACTTTTCCCTTGACCGTATTCTTTCCCACGATGATACAGCCGGCGGAATCGACTTCGGTATTGCCGGAATGGATCAGGATGCCAAGAAAATGCGGCACATCATGCAGATATGGCATTTTCTTCTTGTACCTGAGACTGTACTGAAGGGTAACTTTATAAGTCCCGGTAGGAATGGCAGTCTTGGCATAGACCTTTCCCTTGCAGGTACATGAACGGCCGCAAGGAGTATCCGGACAGGTTGCCGGAAGTTTCCTCACGGCATCTTCGATGGTGTTACAGAAAAATTTGCCGTCGATGGACAGATCGCCTATGGTATAGGTCTGACCTTTGAATTTGCGGTTGAGTGTCAGCTTCATACTTCGATACTATTTGTATCGAAAGAGTAGAGACGGACGCCGGCTAATGTTTATTATATGTGTTTGTAAAAGGAGGATATTTCAGGAAATGATGTATCTTTGTGACCGGATTGACAGTATTTAATCAAGAGTTGATATGACAAAAGCGGATATCGTCAGGGAAATAGCAACGCAGACCGGTCTGGAGAAGCAGGTCGTGTTACAAGTTGTCGAAAGATTCATGGATAGCGTAAAGTCTTCCATGATAAACGGCGAGGAGGTTTATCTTCGCGGCTTCGGTTCTTTTATCATCAAACACCGTGCGGAAAAGACGGCACGCAACATAAGCAGGAATACCACGATAATAGTGCCTGCCCACAATATCCCGGCATTCAAACCGTCAAAAGCCTTTGCAGGAAGGATGAAATCAGACAAATAAGGTGATTATATGCAACAGGAGCGTTATTCAGATGCTCCTGTTACTTTATACAGGGCAACGAGGTTGGCATTGTCCGATTGGAACAGGAAACGGCCGTTGCTTAAAAGGCATTCGTGGATGGTGTTGTCATTAGGATCCGACTCCAATAAAGCCCCCGCCTTGTTTTCATCGATAAGCAGCATTTCTATGCCTTGTACGGTGGCGGCAGTTGCATCGGCAGGAATTTTCAAAAGTTCATCCATCAGATTCATGTCGTTCATAATATCTCCGTATTTGGCTTGAGTCCCGTCAAGCATTCAATGTACCAAGACCAAAAAGCGTGGGACATAACCCGTAGCACCGAGGTTCTGGTAAACCTATCCGCAAACAAGTTAAGCCCACGCAAAAGCATAGGCGAAAACTGTTTGTCCTGCGGATAAGTGAAATTTACCAGATTTCGGTGCATGACAAAAGCTAACGCTTTCCGTATTTTATTATGTCGTTCTGCCAATATGGTTTTTATCCCGCATCTGCAGAAGAACCGGCCATTATGTGATAACGACCGGACGTGTAAAGACTATTTTTTGGATTCTTCCAAGGAAACCTTACGAAACTCTTTCATCAGTTTTTCCAATTCCAACGAAGTCTTACGGGCACGGGTACCTGCGGCCTTGTTGCCTTTTTCAATCTGAAGTGCCGCATCCGTGGAGAATGTAGCATATACTTCCTGTATTTTTGAAACCAATTCTTTCATATAAATTCTATTTAAGTTATTGACCACAAAGGTAATGAAAATAATCGAGAATAAGAGCGATTCTGTCAATATTGCAAATATCACATTGGTAATCAATGACTTTTAATAGCCATTACACCGTATGATTTATCCATCAGAGAAATTGTCAAGGTGTTTACAACTTTATGGATATGTCTGGTCAGAACATTTCTTCCATCTGCCGCTTGATTTCTTCCCGCTTTGTATTCTTGTAGTAATGCTTATAGATGGTCAATGGGCTGTTACCAGCCATCTCTGCAACCACATACGGATTGTTACCGGCATCTACCATCTTCGATATGAAAGAGCCACGGGCGGAATACCATGTGATGTTTTCTTTAATGCGCAGCATCTTGCATGCTTTCGTCAAGGTCCTTGACACTGCCCCGGACATCGCTTGTACACGATAGGTCTTTTGGGTTGTCGTTACATGTTTCTGGTTAAAGACCGGAAACACATAGTTTTTGTATGTCTTACCCTTGTACTTGTTCATGATTGCTTTCGCTTTGCTCAGCAATTCCGGTTTGGCTGTTTTGGGAAATTTGATACGCTCATAGACGATACGGTCTTCCTGGACCAAATCCCATGTCAGATTACAGACATCGACGTTTGCCATGCCTCCGGTATAGTAACTGAACAGAAACAAGTCAAGATACAGTTGTTCCTTTTTGGTGAATAATGTCCGGTCAATGTTTGCAATTTTACAGATTGCCTTGTCCGGGACAGCCTTGGATGTGGTTTCAGGCCACTTGATATCGTCACCGAGACATTGGAAGATATCCATGTTTACACCATACATCCCCTCCTTGAAAGCATAGTTGCATACGGCACGGAACCGACGCAGCTTACTGGTAAGGCCGCATTTGTTCCCGTTCCTGATACCTTTTTCCTTAATCCAGAACGCATAGTCCAGCAGGAAACGTTCCGTAATGTCTGAAAAATAATAGGAGGAGAAAGCACGGCCGTATTTTTCTTTGACGAATGCCTGAAGTTCCTTTCTCATGGCAACATAGTGTTTGGCATTGCTGACACTGTCCACTACCTGACCGTTCTTTATACGCCTCTTTTCGCGGAAACGTTGTTCCAAAGCATCTATCATCTGCTGAACTGACTTGACCTTGACTTCCGGCTGGACGGATTTAATCTCATCAAAGCAATGTGACAATTGAACCGGTGACCAATTACGACCTTCTATTTCCCACTTGTCGGCGACATGCAGATATTTAGTCTTCAGGTCGAGCAGAAGTTTGTTCTTGGCCGTAGCCTCGGTACTTCCGGAACGGAAACTTTGGGATTGTGCGTCCCAATCCTTTAGCCGCCCGGTAATATTTAATACCTTGGGAACACGGGCGTAACCGGTCTTGAAGAAAATCATCTCCAGCTTGACCATCTTGGTATCCTTGGGGTTCTGTTTACCCCGAATGTTGATCGTATGCATAATGACAACAAATTAATTGATATTACTACTGCTTAATTGGCCCTAATTGCTATTAATCGGCATACATGAGAGCCTACATGGAAAGTGTAGGACACTGGCTAAATCAAGGTTTAACCGTACCTCCAGTATTTTAGCAACACCAACTAACTTATTGTCAATCAGTATTATTTATTTATCCTATTCTATATTGTTCAGAAACTACAATACTCTTGATGAGGTTTTGAAATAATACTGGCATCTAAGAGATCAAATTAATTTGTGCTATTGTTGCGTGTGGATTTTGAATGAATCGCCTGAATATTACGCATCAGTCCATTATACTTGGCTCTTTTCACCGCACTACCCTTGAAAACGTTTTTATATTGCTCTTCGCTCAGCGAATGCCAGTCGTCCTTTCTCATACTCAACAAAGAAGGGGACGGTTGAAATTCCGCCGTCCTGCAAGGACGGGCGAAGCGATTCCAGGGACAAGCTTTCAGACACTCGTCACAGCCATATATCTTATTCCCCATTTTTTTGCCCGTTTCGGGCTTTAAATCCCCGCGGTATTCGATGGTAAGATACGAAAGACATCTTTCGGAATTGAGTCTGAAAGGTCCTTCTAATGCTTTTGTCGGGCAAGCATCCAGACAACGTGTACACGAGCCGCATTGGTTGCGCTGTGGAGAGTCATAGCTGTCAGCTTCCAGATCAATGATAATTTCTCCCAAAAAGAAGAAGGAACCGGAGCGGGGGATGATGAGCTGGGTATTCTTTCCTATCCAGCCTAAGCCGGAGCGCCATGCCCAATAACGTTCCAGTATAGGAGCTGTATCGCAGAATATACGACCTTGAACCGGTGGTGTGGTAATCTCAGCTTCGGAGGATGAAACTTCTTTCTGTATAAACTCGAAAAGTTCCTTCAGTTTAACCTTCATGACATCGTGATAATCTTTTCCATATGCGTACCATGCTATCTGATACTCGCCTTCGGGAATCTTCGTTGCCGGATAATAATTAAGCGCAACGCTGATAACCGTACGTGCCCCTTCCACCAACAAGCGCGGATCGAGCCGTTTATCCTCATAATTCTGCATATACGCCATCTCTGCCTGGCAGCCGTCCGCCAGCCATTGGCGGAAGGCGGTAGCCACAGTTTCATCCACAGCTTCGGCAGGCGCCAGTCCACAGGCGGAAAAGCCGAGACGTAGTGCTTCGGCTTTAATTCGGTCTGAGGAGAGGAGCTTTTTCATAATGGATATGAACGAAAACCTTATCGGTAATTAAAATACTTTGAACGTATACCCTTCCGCTTTCAGAAACTCGATGGCACGGGGGAGGGCATATTGCAGGTTCCCGTTGTTCCATGATTTCAAGGAGTCGTGGAAAGTGATGATAGAGCCGTTGCGTACGTAACGTTTTACGTTGTTCAGTACCTGTTCCGGGCGCATTCGCTTACTGTAATCACGGGTTACGAGATCCCACATGATGATACGGTAATGGTGGCGAAGGGTGTAATATTGCCGGAATCCCATGTGCCCGTGTGGTGGACGGAACAGGTCTGAGTGGATCATTTCGTCTACTTTTCTGGTGTTTGCCAGATAATCCGGATTCGAGTATTCAAAGCCGCGGATGTGGTTGAAGGTATGGTTGCCGATGCGGTGTCCGTGTTCTACCACCATCCGGTATTCGTCCGGGTGTTTGCGGATATTGTCACCTACCATAAAGAAAGTAGCTTTAATATCGTGTTTCTTCAGTAGCTCCAGTACCCAAGGGGTAACTTCCGGTATAGGGCCGTCGTCAAAAGTCAGGTAGACTGCCCGTTCGTTCGGGTCCATCCGGAAGATGGCTTGTGGATACAGCGCTCGGAAGAACCAAGGTGGTTGTTCTATAAACATGCTGTTGATAGATAGTTAATTATAAATATGTTGAGAACTTTTTAAACACGGATGACGCGGATAACGCGGACTTTTTCTGATGTAGAATCCGTGTTATCCGCGTCATTCGCGATTAAGAGATGGGCATAGACTTCTGATACATGCTTATCCTCAACGTTAGTTATTTCCCTTTCATTCTCGCAACGTACTCGCTGTATAGCTGGTCGAGTTGTTCCGAGTAATGTTTTGCCAGATCTTCTGATTTGTATTTCTCCATCAGGCGTACTTCCGCGTCGAGCAATCCTGCGTTGTACATGAAGTTTTCGCTGGCGATGGAAAGCTGATAATCAGTCAGGCTGAGATACCAGACCATGTATTCGAGAGACTTGTTGGCAAGCTCGTCGATGATTTTGTTCGCTTTCTCGTTTTGTCCTAGCTGGTAGTAGGCTTCCGCCATTTGGAAAGCGCCGTTTGCCCAGTCGTATGGTACGTTGTATGACGGAATCATCTTCTCGGCGTAGTCGAGGGCGGCGAGTGCCTTGTCCTTCTTGCCTTCCTTGATGAGTTGTCCTACAAGTTGTGTGAAGATGCGGCGGTGTGTGTAGCACATACGCATCACGTTTTCGTCGATATAGATGCCCGGTTTCTCGATGCCGCCAAACTTGAACTTGTTCATCAGGTTGTCGTACATCTTTTCGCTGTTGATCTTGCTGTTCAGCTTATCCGTATCGAACGGAGTGAAGCGGTATGCCAGTCCTTCCTGCATGAAGTGGTTGTCCATGCCGAGATGGTTTTCGCTGCCTACGGTGATGGCCATGTAGATAGGACGTTCCCAGTTGGCATTGGCAAGCATTTCGAGCATCATCAGTTCGCTCTTGTAGAGGGCGCGTTTCGGGCTGCCGTTGGCGTCTCTCAGCAAGATAGTCATGTATTCGGGGATGGAGTCGCCCAATGCTTCCGGTATTTTCATGCCGGAACGGCGGACAGCTTCCTTGTCGATCTTCATTACGATGCTGTCAGTAGGGATGACACGCAATCCTTCCTTATCCGAGCGTACCCAGTATTTGAGGATATTCTTCAGTTCGTACGGGTTTTCTCCGAACTGTTCTTTCAGTTCGTTCATTACTTCCGGATTTCCGTTTTCGAGCGCGCTGTCTGCTTGCGCATACATTTGGTCGATGTTCTTTTTTACTTCCGGACGGATGGGGATGTATTCGTTCTGTCCCTCCACGTATTCCACACGATCCCAAGTGATCGGGAGCGAAGGAGAGTCGTAGGCCGGACGTTTCATCTGGTCGATGTACCAGTCGGTCTGCAAGTAACTGAGGTTACAGGTACGTGCGTCGGTACGGAAACCTTCTGTTTCCTGATTGTACCACAACGGGAAAGTATCGTTGTCACCGTTGGTGAAGATGATCGGATTCCCTTCTTCCTGCAATGTCATCAGGTAGTTCTGACCGAAGTCACGGGCTACGAAGCGACCGCTGCGGTCGTGATCGTCCCACGTTTGTCCTGCCATTTGAATGGGAACAAGCAGGCAGAGTACTGATGCGAGTGCGGCAGCCGGAACCTCTTTCATCTTGCAGTAATCCTGCAGCAGACGGATGATACCCGCGACTCCCATACCGACCCAGATGGCGAAGGCATAGAACGAGCCAGCATATGCGTAGTCACGTTCGCGCGGCTGTGCAGGTGTCTGGTTGAGGTAGAGCACGATGGCGATGCCTGTCATAAAGAACAGGAAGAATACGACCCAGAACTGCTGGATACCCCGTTGGCTGTGGTAGGCTTGCCAGAAGAGTCCGATCAAGCCGAGCAGCAGAGGCAGGCAGTAGAATACGTTGTGTCCTTTGTTGTTTTTGAGATCCTGCGGAAGCAGTTCCTGATTGCCCACCAGCAGGTTGTCGATAAACGGGATTCCGGTGATCCAGTTGCCGTGTTCTATTTCTCCGCTGCTCTGGATATCGTTTTGTCGTCCGGCAAAGTTCCACATGAAGTAGCGCCAGTACATGAAGTTGAGCTGGTAGGAGAAGAAGAATTTGATGTTTTCCCATTGGTTTGGTACGTTGACCATTACCATTTCACCGCATTGGTCGTAGGGTACGTCATGCCCTTTGATGTCTACCCACTGCTTGTAGAGGGAAGAGTGTGCCGAGCTGTACATACGTGGGAAAAGCATATTCTGAGCGTATTCGTATTCGATACGTCCCGGAAGTTCGATGTATGAGTCTTTTTCGTCCGGTGAAGTCTTTTCTTTGCGGACGTATTTGCTTCCCGTCTGTGATTGGCGGGGAACGCAGTATCCGTCTTTCACGTCAAGCGCTACCTTCGAAGAGAAAGCGGGACCGTAGAAAAGGGGACGGGTTCCGTATTGTTCACGGCCCAGATATTCGCCCAGCGTGAAGATATCTTCTGGAGAGTTCTGGTCCATCGGAGTATTGGCGGTAGAACGGATCACGATCAGTGCATAAGAAGAGTAACCGATCACGATCATCATCGTACACAGCAGTGCTGTATTCATGGTACGGGCAGAAATGCGCCATTTCTCTTTGATCTTTTCCTGTACCTGCGGTGCAAGGTAAATGCCTAATAAGGCGATAACTACAATACCGATCAGAATACTGCTCACTCCATGACCGTAGAACGGAATACCCAGCAGGGCAATGGTCAGGATGAAGGAGATCGCCATACGGAGTCTGCTCTTTTCGGTGTAGCTTTCGTACACACTCCAGATAAGGATTGCGGCAAGCAGAATGATATATACCACTACGCCTGAGTTGAACGACATACCCAGTCCGTTGACGAATAGCAGTTCGAACCAGCCGCCCACTTTTACGATACCCGGCACGATGCCATAAAGCACGGCAGCAACGAGTACACCCGATCCGAGGAGGGCGAGCAAGGAGCCTTTAGCGGTGGCGTTCGGCGTTTTCTTGTAGTAGTAAACCAGTACGATTGCCGGCAGGCAGAGGAGGTTTAGCAGGTGGACACCGATACTCAATCCGGTCAGATATGCGATCAGAATCAGCCAACGGTCGCTGTGGGGCTGATTGGCTACGTCTTCCCATTTCAGAATCAGCCAGAATACAACGGCTGTGAACAGGGAGGAGAAAGCATATACTTCGCCTTCTACGGCAGAGAACCAGAAGGTATCGCTGAATGTATAGACCAATGCGCCGACCAGTCCGCTACCCATCACTGTGATAAGCTGGCCTGTCGTGATATTGTTTTCGTCGGTGATCACCAGTTTGCGAACCAGGTGGGTGATGCTCCAGAAAAGGAACAGGATACAGGCGCCGCTCATGAGGGCACTCATGTAGTTTACCATCTTCGCTACGGTAGTTACATCGGAGGCGAATTGAGAAAAGAGATTCGCTACCAACATAAAGAAGGGTGCGCCGGGCGGGTGTCCTACTTCCAGTTTATAACCGGTAGTTATAAACTCGGGACAATCCCAAAAACTGGCAGTAGGTTCTATCGTCAGGCAGTAGACCGTTGCCGCAATAATGAAGGTAATCCAACCTACAAGGTTGTTTATAGTTCTGTACTGTTTCATTAGCACTATCGTCGATTTTTCGTTAAAAACAGATTACGTGGGCGCAAAGATAGTGATTTGTAAGGATAATGAGGCAGAAAGTAAGAAATATTAAGTAACAGAAAGGTGATTTACTTTATCTTATGTCCTTTTAGTGAAATTGGAGAATCAACAAGAGGGTGTCCTGCCCTATGGGGTATTAAGGGTGACATCCTCTTTGGGAGGTGGGTCGGCAGGGCAACTTTCACAAGCCATCCTGCAGTCTGATGCCTCCATATTTAGTCTGGTTCGGATTATAGAATTGTTCTTTTGATGAAGTGATATTCTTCATTTCTGTACAAATTTGGCTCCAACTAGCATCAGGAATGGCTGTTTGTTGGTGATATCGTTCCAACGTGCAGGACATATAGATACAGCGTACAGCATGTATAGATCCAATATGCAGGCCATATATAGCCTGTATATTGGATGTTATACTTCTCTCGGTGACTTATTGTGCATTCATTCCTGATTTGTTTTGATCTTTTTCTTAGCATTATCAGAAAAATCGTAGCTTTGCAATAACTTAAAAAAGAGACTGATATGGAACAACAGGACAGATATATACGTTTTGATTGGGCAGTGAAAGTAATCAGCAGACCATTGATGATAAGT
>NZ_KV804275.1:0-1358 GCF_001811315.1 Bacteroides sp. HMSC067B03
AAATACCGTATTCACGCAGTTGGTTCTTGTCCTTGCCGACAAAGGTTTCATCAGCCTTGACGTAGAGTATATCGACGGTACCAAGATTGAGTCCAAAGCCAACAAATATACTTTTGTCTGGCGCAAGACAGTCGAAAAGAACCGTACAAAGCTGATGGATAAGATCCGCATTCTCCTGGAGCAGGTGGATGAAGTCATAGCCCAAGAGAACTCCATGAAAGATACACCCGTAGAGTTCACTCCCGCCATGCTCTCAGATATAGTGAATGAACTTAAAGAGGTGCTGGAACACCAGCCTGTAACAAAGGACAAGGAACAAAAGAAGGTCATCCGGGAAAAGAAGAAACAGGTCCGGGAACTTGAGGAGTACCGTGACAAGTTGATAGAATACGACAACCATCTTGATACTCTTGGAGAACGCAACTCCTACTCCAAGACCGATCCTGATGCCACCTTCATGCGCATGAAAGAAGACGCCATGAGAAACGGACAGACCCAACCCGGATATAATCTGCAAATAGGTACCGAGAACCAATTCCTCATAGACTTCCGACTGTTTCCCAACCCAACCGACACACTGACCCTCATACCTTTCTTCCACTCCTTTGAGCAACGCTATAACCGCTTACCAACTGTCGGTGTGGCAGACTCCGGTTACGGCTCGGAAGAAAATTATCGGTTCATGCAAGATAATGGGATAGAAGCCTTTGTCAAGTACAACTACTTCCATAAAGAACAGCGTCCCCGTTATACCCCCAATCCATTCCATGCGGAGAGTCTCCATTACAATGCGGGGGAGGATTATTACGTTTGTCCTATGGGGCAGCACATGAACCGTATAGGAACTAGACGTGACAAAACAGCAAGCGGATACATCACCGAAAGTGCCCGATATAAAGCACAAAGATGTGAAGGGTGTCCTTTGTGTGGCAGTTGCTTTAAAGCTCGGGGGAACCGTATGATAGAAGTCAACCACCGGTTAAACCAATACAAACGGCAGGCACGGGAAAGGTTACTCTCGGAAGAAGGCATCAGGCATAGGGGAAGGCGATGTATAGAACCGGAAGCAGTTTTTGGACAAATGAAACACAACATGGCATACAAAAGGTTCCGGCATGTGGGAGAAGACAAGGTTACAATGGACTTTGCCTTCTTTGCTATAGCTTTTAATATCAAAAAGATGTGTACAAAACTACTAAAAGCAGGAAAGAGAAGGAGTGCACACACTATATTTATCTTTATCAGACCACGTGTGACTCAAAATACGACGAATATTAAGCCTTATTACCTAATTACTGAAAAAATAGTCGCATAGACAAAAAAGAGGAACGACTATTTTATATTAAAAAAAGAAGGGG
>NZ_KV804276.1:0-49897 GCF_001811315.1 Bacteroides sp. HMSC067B03
TCATCATATTTGTTTTCTTTCATCTGAATTCCCCTTGTTTAAAAAGTTATTTATCTCCGTTGCAATTTTCTTCACTTCTTTATAAGGCTTCCCGGTCATATCATAGCATTCAAAAAGTGAAAGACCGAGTAATTCAAAAATATGATTAACCCTTTGGCGTATTTTTCAGGTTTATATTAAAAAGTTTCAAGCAGTTTTATAGCTTTCTTTTCGCCTATTCGAACGTGGTGGAAAGTACGCGAACATAAATTCCCGCGCCCCTATGCGCACGCAGTGCGCTCACGTGCCGAAGGCACATATCGCGCCAGAGGCATATCGCACGCGAATGAAATGTAGCGTATATCGCAAATCCGTGAGGATTTATATCGCTTTAGTTTGTCTGCTTCGTCAGACAAACTAAACTTTCCACGTGGCTGGAGAGGACAGAATGAATGTCATTTGAGTACGTCCGTTCTCGGAAACATATCCACTTCGCTTTTGGCACTATCGGTATACGGGAACATATCCAATCTCTCTCAGGAATGTATACCATACTTTTAAAAGGCAGAATAGCATTTTAACTAATGCTACCCTACCTATAACTAAACATTTACAGTTGCATGTGGCCTATTGTTTTTAGCCGTTAAATATTTTATAACTATTAAATAGCGATACAAATTGTTCGAAACTAATATTGTTTATATCATATATTCTCGCATATTTTAAAGCTTTATTAAATTGATTTTTTGTAAACAGTTTTTCATACTCTTTGTTAACCCATTTCATTACAAAAGTTTCATATTTTTTTCTCTCTTTAAATGCCATTTTTGCTGGCTTTCTTTTTAATACAATTAATGCGCTATCCACTTTAGGTTTTGGATGGAAATAATACCTGGGAATTTTTGCTAATATAGAAATATCTACCTCTGCCATTAACAGCAATGCTAGTGATCTGTTTGTATCTAATAACATTTTAGCAAAACCATATTCTACTATTAAATAACTTATTGTGGCTGAACTTTCAAAAACAATTTTTCGAATTATATTTGTGCTTATGTTGTAAGGTATGCTGCCAAATATTTTATATGGATTGTGGCTAGGAAATGTAAATTTTAGTATATCATCATTTACTATTTGATAGTTAGGATAATTTAAGAGCTTATTACGAGTTACCTCACATAATTTAGAATCAATTTCTATCGCCGTAACAAAATTACATCTCTTTACCAATTCAGCAGTAAAATGACCTTTCCCTGCACCTATTTCAAAGATGTTATCTTTTTCATCTAAACTTATGCAATTCATTATTTTTTCTATGTGATATTTTGAAGTAATAAAATTTTGACTATCTTTTATATTTACTTTGTTCATTATAACCCCTCCTTAATTTATTTCATTAACAAACAGTTTTTATGTTTTCATTTGGATATAGTTTTTTCTTATCTGGTCCTATCATAGGATACACCTCTCTTTCATACTTTTATATATTTTCTATCGTGTTTTATATGATTCATTATTTTGATACCATAGCAAAGCATCCTTTTCTAGTTGCTTTACAAATGCATCCTTACCAGTGCAGTAGCCTTCAATATCCTCCGAGAATCGATAAGCCAGCTCCATCTTTAATTCACCATACTCTAAAGCGATGTCTGGATGTGTACGCAGAAAGTCCCTTACTGCTATATGCCTATTAATATCTTTGTGATTGCTTTGCTCAAAAATATGAATCTGGTGTGTCCTGTTATCGCCGCCTTTGCGGAAATATCTACGTCCTTCAATACCAAACTCACCCATACACTCATAACCAATCGCTACAAATTCTTTGTTATGCTTATCAACCAAACTAATATTTGTCACTACGGGCATTATATCAATGATTGATTTAGCGGCTAACCCTTTGACTGCTGTACTGCCAATATGGTAAACCTCCACCAATATATCCTTCAATATATTCTTTATCTTCTGTGATTCATTTTCATACTCTACTTCCCAAAAGGGGTCGTACGGAACTACTCGTATAAACAATATAAACCCTCCAATCTCATTCTCAACGAATAATATTTTTAGAAAAAAGTCTTTATACTTTTTAACAATGGAGCCGCCAGCCAGAACAGACTATACTGATCAGCGACTACCTTAAATTTAATGTTTCAGATTTATTTTCTTATCTCTAATTTCATAAACTACATCAGCTACATTTTCGAGTAAGCGTTTATCGTGGGTGATAAACACGATAGTTCCGGCATACTCCTTCATTAGTATTTCCAAAGCCTCTAAACTTGGTATGTCAAGGAAGTTACTGGGTTCATCCATTAGTAGGATGTTATATCTACCCATGAGCATTTTAGCTAGCAACAATTTTATAATTTCTCCACCGCTTAAAACAGATAAGCTTTTTCCAATATCGTTCTGTTTGAACCCCATAGATGCTAGCACTGAACGAATTTCTGATATATTGTAATCACAATCCTCCTGCATAAACTCCATGACATTCTGATTACTGTTGTACTTGTAACCATTCTGTGCAAAGTAACCTATTTTTGCCTTAGGTGAAATAGAAATTCCTTCTTCATGGTTTAAGATCATTTGGATTAAAGTTGTTTTTCCGGTTCCATTACCACCAGTTAACGCCACTTTTGCTCCTAGAGGAATTTGAAAAGATGCATTTTCAAACAGTGCCTTATCCCCAAATATTTTATTAATTTCCGTACCGACTATAGGGTATGGATTATGGAGCTCCAATGCTTTACTTTGCCTGAAACGAATTCTGCGAATGTCTTCCGGAGCTTCTACATTTCCTAAGGCTGCAATCCTGTGCTCTAGGGATTTAGCGGCATTATGCATCTTTTTTTCCTTACTTCCTATTGATTTTTGATGAGCTAAACGCCCTCCGCCTTCAGTACTTTTTTTCTTTGAAGCACCTTTCGCCTTCTGTTCTATTTTACGAGCCTGTTTTCGCTTTTCCTCCGCAGCCCTTTCCAATCGGGCACGTTCCGCAATAAATTGTTCGTATTCTGCAGCTTGGCTCTTGCGTTCTTCCTCTTTCTGACGAAGATAATCAGAATAGTTTCCCCAATACTCAGTGATTTTGCCATCTTTCAGTTCCCATATTTTATCTACTATTTCATCAAGAAAATAGCGGTCATGGCTAATAACTAACAGTGCACCTGTAAAATATTTTAGCTGTCCAATTAGAAAATCAATTCCTTCACGGTCTAAATGGCTCGTAGGTTCATCCGCTAAAATACCATGAACCTGTGCCGATAAGGCCTGTGCTATTTTAAGCCTTGTTTCTTCACCACCGCTCATGGTCTGTATATCTAATTGCTCAACACCGAGCTTGCCTACAAGTGCAAAATCTTTTTCCACCTGCAAAGTTACTTCGTCCAACTGGGGAATATAGGCAAGTTCACCCAGACGATTCATTTTACATCCTGGGGGAGTTAATTCTCCTAAAAGTACCCTGAGTAAAGTGCTTTTTCCAGCACCATTTGCTCCTACTAAACCAATACGGTCATAATCATATACTTCTAATTCATTTATATCTAAAACATCGCGTCCTTTGAATTCCACACGAATATCTTTTGCTTTTAATATCAATTCCATAACATTTCCTCCTGTCTATAATCGCATGTTTTCTTTTGCTTGTACGCAGGGAAAACCCTGCGATTTTAGCAGGAAGAATTACATGAAAATTAAATACATAAATATGGTCCCTCCTATGAATTTTGTTTTAAATCTAATTTTCTAACCTCAGTTATCATGGGGCAAGCTATGGCAATGCCAATAATTAAAACACCTGATAGTAAAAACCAATGATTTACACCGATTCTATCAGCAAAGAACCCAGATAGAATTAACCCAATTGGCATAGCAAGTGACATGATACTTCCGGTCAAAGAAAATACACGTCCTAAATATTCAGGCTTAATTTTCTCCTGAAAAAGAGCTGTTTGCACACCGCTGTAAAACGGAACCGAAAGCCCCATTATTGCACAGCAGACTACAAATATGAAAAATCCACTTTGGGGAAGTAATCCTGAAATGGTTAAGCTTATCCCCATCATAAAAATGGATGCCGTTATTAATAAGATTCGCTTTTGGTAATTCCCAAATAACCCTAATAATAGACCCCCTATCAACATACCAGAGGCATAAGCAATCTCCGTAATAGAAATATGCATCGGTGTACCATTAAAACATTCCATAGTGATTAAAGGATATAAAGCATTTATGGGCATATAAACAAACATATATAATGTTCCAACGAGTAATAAAGCAAATAATCCTTTATTTTGCCGTAGTACAGCCATTCCTTCTTTCATTTCTCTTATGAAATTTGGTTCCAAACTTTGCACTCGATCACCCAGCTTAGGTATACGTACAATTGCTACCGTAATAGATGCAATCACAGCACCCAATACGTCGATGGCAATAATAGCATTTAAATCCCAAACGGAGTATAAGAGTGCTGCAACTGCCGGACTAACAATATAGCTTATAGACTGCAAAGACTGACTATAGCCTGCGCATTTCGTTAGCTGCTCTTCTGGTACTAAAAGTGGTGTAACCGAATTGAGTGCTGGGGTATGAAAAGCTGTTCCAATGCTACGGATAAACAATACTATCATAACCATCCAGACAGGTAGCTCCATATAGAATGCAACAATAGCTAGCACGGCCCCAGCTGCTGCGATAATTAAATCAGCACCAATCATTATCTTCTTCCTATCATGACGATCCACTAATACACCAATGGCTGGTCCAAAGACCGCATAGGGTAAAAAACCTACAAGTGAAGCCATAGACAAGACCATCGCAGATCCTGTTTTTTCTGTAAGGTAAAAAATAATCGCCATTTGCAGGATGGCACTAGTGATTAATGATACTGCCTGCCCTGCCCATATTGTATAAAACTTAAGTTTCCAATTGTTGTATTTTTCCATTTATATTATCTCCCTTAATTCCGCAACACTTTGATTTAACTTTATTTATAAGTTCCTGAGCAACAAAAAGTTGCTCAGGATTTTGCCGTGTCAGATTTTTCACTTATCTTAGTGTTGCAATTAGAAAACAAGCGAAAATCGTAACAAGGCGCTGCATAGGTACAAATAAAATTCGAAAAACTCACACCTTTTGGAGGAATTTTTTCAATCATGGAGAAATTTGACTCCATGCTTTCACCCGTTATCGACTCAACACTGGGTCAGAGATGCCGCAGTATCATCGGATATCAGTTCAGCGAGATAGTCCGTTCGCTGATGAGCGTTTATTTCTGTGGCGGCTCATGCGTGGAAGATGTAACGTCACAACTGATGCGCCATCTCTCGTATCATCCTACCCTTCGTACATGCAGCTCTGATACCATCCTCAGAGCCATCAAGGAACTGACACAGGAAAACATCTCCTATACTTCCGACCAAGGCAAGACCTATGATTTCAATACTGCAGACAAACTCAACACATTGCTTATAAACGCTTTGGTTTCTACAGGCGAGTTGAAGGAAATTGAGGAATACGATGTTGACTTTGACCATCAGTTTCTTGAAACGGAGAAGTATGATGCAAAACCGACCTACAAAAAGTTCCTCGGCTACAGGCCTGGCGTATATGTTATCGGTGACAAGATAGTCTATATCGAGAACAGCGATGGCAACACGAATGTGCGTTTTCATCAGGCAGACACCCATAAGAGATTCTTCGCTCTTCTGGAATCCCAGAACATCCGTGTAAATCGCTTCAGGGCAGACTGCGGTTCCTGCTCGAAGGAAATCGTCAGTGAGATAGAGAAGCATTGCAAACTTTTCTACATCCGTGCCAACCGATGCAGTTCGCTCTACAATGACATCTTTGCTCTGAGAGGATGGAAGACGGAGGAGATTAACGGCATCCAGTTCGAACTCAATTCCATTCTCGTTGAGAAGTGGGAAGGCAAGTGCTATCGTCTTGTCATCCAGAGACAAAGACGCAACAGCGGCGACCTTGACCTGTGGGAAGGCGAATACACTTACCGTTGTATTCTGACCAACGATTACAAGTCATCGACAAGGGACATTGTTGAATTCTACAATCTGCGTGGCGGCAAGGAACGTATCTTTGACGACATGAACAACGGATTCGGTTGGAGCAGGCTCCCCAAGTCATTCATGGCGGAGAATACTGTCTTTCTTCTGCTTACTGCATTGATACACAATTTCTACAAAACCATCATGAGCAGGCTTGACACCAAGGCTTTTGGGCTCAAGAAAACGAGTCGCATAAAGGCTTTTGTCTTCAGATTCATCTCCGTACCTGCCAAGTGGATCATGACTGCAAGGCAATACGTGCTGAATATCTACACAGAGAACCGCGCTTATGCAAAACCCTTCAAAACAGAATTCGGATAAGAATCCTTTCTTTCCGGTTAGAATATGCGTATTGCCTCAAGTCGCATTGTGGGGTAAGGGGAAGGTATGCACAAATCGGACAAAATTCACGCTCATACTATCATGATGCATAGTGTTCAAGCTCTTTACTGCAATTGAGATTGCCATTGAGATTGCTTGCGGATTTTAGGATATATAGGGGCATGTTCTTCAACTCCCGGACAATCCTCTCTACGGTTGCATCATCCACAGTACCACGCATCTGTCCCACGCAGAGGGCAAGCAGCATCAGCACCGTTACCTGTCCTGTAAAAGCCTTGGTAGAAGCCACACCTATCTCAGGTCCTACATGGATGTATGTCCCGGAATCCGTATTTCTTGGGATAGAGGCACCCACGACGTTGCAGATGCCATACACAAAAGCCCCCTTGCTCCGTGCCAACTGTATGGCGGCAACGGTTCCGAGCGGTCATACTTCCTTTGTAACTCCATACACTTCTCAAAGGAGAAGTCGGATGCCTCAAAAAGAGGCTGGATAAGGTGGGCGCATTCGTTCAGCAGTCCCTTGACGATGTGGATGTTCATCTCGTGGCAGTTTCGGCAAATTGCACTGTTGCAGTTGATATACCGATGACTGTTGATGAAGTCATCCACATAGCGGTCATACCGCTTGCCATTCAAAATCACATCCTGAAGATAGAGTTCTCTCGCTTCTAAGAGTAACTCAAACAATTCTTCTGCTACATCCTGTTCGGTAGCGAAGTGGGTCAGGTGTTGCTTCTCTTCAAAAAAAGAGAAGACTTTTTAATTTGTTTTTGCATACTAAATTACTTATTTATAAGTTTATGACGACTGAAATATAAAAATTACACAACATGGTTCAGTATTAGGTTATAATTCTTGTAAAGTTACATTCCTCCTCCCAACGCATGGTAAAGTTTAATTATACTTTGTATGCGTTCAAAACGAGTTTGTAACTGTTGCACTTCCGCTTCGAGAAGAGACTGTTTGGCGGTCAGCACTTCCAGATAGGTGGTATTGGAATGACGCATCAGCGATTCTGTCTTTCGCACAGCGTCGCATAATGTTTCAACCTGCCGAGCATTGATTTCAATTTGCGATTTTGCCGTCTGCCATGCGGTCAGAGCATCGTTCACTTCCTTTCCTGCGTTCAGTAATGATTGCCGGAACAACAGTTTGGCTTCTTCCTGACGGCTTTTGGCTATCTTCAAGTTGGCGATGTTTACGCCCCGGTTGAATAACGGCTGTGTCAGGGAACCGATGGCATTAAGTAACCATTGTCCGGGATTTACGATTACGCCACCGCCGTTATTAGTCCATCCAAGAATTCCCGAGAGGGTAATATTGGGATAGAAGGCGGCACGGGCCGCATTGGTGGCGTAGAATGCTTGCGCCAGTTCCATTTCAGCCTGACGCACGTCGGGACGGTTGGAAAGCAGTTGCAAAGGGACTCCGATCGAGACAGTATCGGGGAAAGCAGCCTCGGCCAGATCACTTCGTCCAATCGAGTGTGACGGCATGGCAAGTATCGCAGACAGGGCGTTTTCTGTTTCGGAAATACTCTTGCGTATGGATAACAGGGATGCTTCGAGTCGCATCACGTTCGCCTTTGCCTGCAATACGCCAGCCTCGTTTGATTTCCCCACTTTTTTCAACGCTTCAAGAGTGCGTACGGTAGTCCGCCAGTTCTCCAAAGTCCGGTTACTTATTGTCATTTGTGCGTCAAGCATGGCAAGGGTGTAGTAACTGTCTGCAATAGTGGCGACAAGCTGTGTCTGTACGGCCTGCCGGTAGGCACGGCTTCCTTGTAATGCGGCGGCTGCGCCACGCTTTGCCGCCGTAAGTTTGCCGAAGATGTCCAGTTCCCAGCTTGCCGACGCTCCCACATTATATGTCTTTGCCGTTGCTCCGTCATGTTTATTGGCATTACCTTCGGCAGTCAGTCCCAGTGATGGAAGATATGATAGTCTGGCAGTCATCAGGACGGCTTCTGCCGCTTCCACGCGTAACCGTGCCACATTGAGGTCTGCGTTCCGTTCAAGTCCGGTTTCAATCAAGGACTGGAGTTTCGGGTCGGTAAACATTTCCCGCCACGACAGGGACGCGATGGTCATTGTATCAATGTCCGCCGGCATGTCCCGATACAGATTCTCCGTTGAGAGGTCAGGGCGATGATACCGGCTGTATGTGCCACAGCCGGCAAGCATCCATCCCGACAATATGATATATATTACTGTCTTCTTCATTTAATTATGCTTAACACGTTCTTGGATATATTGGAATACAATAAACAATGACGGCACAAGGAACAACAGAGCCAAAGTACCTACAATCATTCCACCGATTACACCTGTGGCAAGCGAACGGCTGCCGTTGGCACCCACTCCGTGCGCCATCATCAGCGGGACAAGACCGAACACCATGGACAACACAGTCATCAATATGGGGCGCAGGCGGACTTTTGCCGCACTGTATGCCGCCTGTGCCAGCGTCATGCCTTCCGACCGCCGTTTACCGGCGTATTCGGTAAGCAGGATCGCTGTCTTGGCAAGCAGGCCTATAATCATGATAAGTCCGGTCTGCATGTAGATGTTGTTCTCCAGACCGAAGAGCCACGCAAACAGGAAACTGCCCATCAGTCCGCAAGGCACCGACAACAGAACCGCGAAGGGTATGAACACGCTCTCATACAAGGCGCACAGAATCAGATAGACCAGAACCATGCAGAGCAGGAATATAAGCGTGGCATTGTTGGTCGTCTTGCTTTCCTCACGCGAAATGCCGCCAAACTCGTATGTGTAATTTGACGGAAGCACTTCACGTGCCGTCTCGCCGATGGCTTCGAGCACCTGCCCCGAACTGTAGCCCTGAGCCGGAGACCCGCTAATCGAGATGGCGTTGAACAGGTTGAAACGGGTGAGGTCTGACGGGCCGTTGGTCTTGGTCAGGCGCACGAACCGGCTCAAAGGCGACATGCCGCCATCGGTGGCACGCACATACATGTGGTGCAGGGATTCCGCATTCACACGATATTCCGCCGGAGCCTGCATGGTCACATGGTAGAGCTTGGAGAACCGGTTGAAGTCGGAAACATATTGTCCGGTATAATAGCCCGACAATGTGGAAAGCACATCTGCGGGCGACACACCCGACTGTTCGCATTTGGCGGCATCGATATCCACCCAGTATTGCGGATAATCCGTGGCAAAGGAGGAATAGACTTCGCCGATTTCGGGTCGCTGCGACAAGGCTTCGACAAACTTGTCTGCCTCTTCCTTGAAGGCGGCGATGTTTCCGCCCGCCTTGTCCTGCAAATAAAGCTCGAAACCGTTTCCCATGCCGTACCCGGCAATCATCGGAGGCGACATGGCGAACACCGTGGCATCGGGAATATCCGAAGTGGCGGCATAAATCTTTCCGATGACATCATTGACCGACTGCCCCTCTCCCTTACGCTGCTCCCAGTCTTTGAGTGTCACGAAATACATCGCCTGCGAGGGACCGGAACCGCTGAAAGAGAAACCGGCGACCGCACCGCTGTATTCAATCTCGCCGATGCTGTCGAGACGGCTGTTGATACGCTCCATCACCTTACTTGTCTGAGCCATGGATGTGCCGGGCTTCGTGTTCATGCTCACCATGACCGTCCCGGTGTCCTCTTCGGGAATAAGTCCCGTCTTTGTGACATTGACCAGCAGCACCAGCAACCCGAAAGAAATGCCTATGATGCTCCACAACAGCCATCGGCGATGGATAATGAACATCACTCCACGTACATAGCGTCGGCTCAGACGGTCGAAGACGGCATTGAACGCTTTACGGAAACGGGCTGCAAAATTGTTCTTGGTGTTGCCCTGCTCATCGATATAGGGTTTCAGCAGCAGCGCGCAAAGTGCCGGTGAGAGTGTGAAGGCATTGACTGCCGAGATTCCCACGGCAACAGCCATCGTGATACCGAACTGCGTGTAGAACGCTCCCGAAGTCCCGCCCATCATGGCAACGGGGAAAAACACTGCCATAAAGATGATGGTAGAGGTCAGGATAGCCGACGAAACGCCTTTCATGGCATCATCAGCCGCGAGAACCGCAGACTGATAGCCCTCGTCGAACTTCGCCTGCACCGCTTCCACCACCACAATGGCATCATCGACCACAGTTCCGATGGCAAGCACAAGCGCGAACAGGGTGAGCAGGTTGACGGAGAAGCCGATCATGGACATCACGGCGAACGTACCGATAATGGAGACGAAAATGGATATCGTAGGAATAAGCGTGGACTTAATATCTTGCAAAAATACATATACCACCACGATAACCAGAAGTATCGCTTCAATAAGTGTCCGGATAACAGAATTGATGGAAGCATACAGGAACTTGTTGGTATCGGTAAGCACCACGAATTCCGTCCCTTCGGGCAAGTCCCGGCTGAGGTCGTCAAGCACTTCGTGAATCTCCTTGATGGTGCTTGAAGCATTGGACCCGGCTTTCTGGTTGATGAGCATCATGGCTGCCGGATGCCCGTTCACTTCGGAGGAATAGTTGTAGTATTCATCGCCCAGTTCCACATCGGCAACCTCCTTCAGCCGAAGCACATTGCCGCCCGGCAGTGACTTGATGACCAACTCACCGAACTCTTCCGCGCCGGACAAGCGTCCGCGGTATTTCATCGTGTATTCATTGGCGGTAGGATGATTGGCACCGAAGGAGCCGGTGGCGGCCTCGATGTTCTGTCGTGCGAGTACGGTGGATATGTCATCGGGGATAAGCCCGTATTGCGCCATCTTGTCGGGACGCAGCCAAAGTCGCATGCTGTAGTTGGAACCGAACAACTGTGCCTTTCCCACGCCGCTGATACGTTTCAGCCTCGGCTCGACATTGATTTTCAAGTAATTGTTCAGGAAGGTCTGGTCGAAGCGGTCATCGGGCGAATAGAGCGCGAAAGTCATCAGTTCGGCATTCTGCTGCTTTTCAGTGGTGACACCGGTCTTGGTGGCTTCCGCCGGAAGCTGGCTCAGCGCGCCGTTCACGCGGTTCTGCACGTTTACCGCCGCCATGTCCGCGTTGGTTCCCTGCTTGAAATAGATGTTGATGGAAGCATCGCCCGTATTCGATGCCGTGGAAGTCATATAGGTCATGTCTTCCACGCCGTTGATGGCTTCTTCCAGAGGGGTTATCACTGCCTTCTGCACAGTTTCAGCGTTTGCTCCAGGATAAGTTGCGAATACGTTGATGGTCGGAGGTGCGATGTCGGGGTATTGTTCCACCGGCAAGGAAAACATGGAAATCATGCCCAACAGTACAATCACCACCGAGATAACGCCCGAAAACACCGGGCGGTCTATAAAAAATCGCAGGTTCATTTCGTTTCGTTTTTAGGGGTTATGCTCATGCCTTCTCTCACCAGTCCCACGCCTTCGGCGACAATGGTGTCACCGACCGAAAGACCTTCTTTTACGATAAACCGGTTGCCGTCGTTCAGGCGGTCCACCGTGAGATAGGCGGCTTCCGCCTGTCCGTTTTTCAGACGGTAAGCGATAATCTTGTCCTGCAGTTCCACGGTGGCGGTCATGGGAATGGTTACGGCCTCCGTTTTCGGGTTTTGAAGGATGACATTGCCGATGCTGCCACTCAACAGTTCGCGGTCGGGATTGGGGAACAGGGCTTTGATTTGTACCGTTCCGGTAACAGGATCCACCACGCCGCTTACGGTTTCAATACGTCCTTTCGCCTTGTACAGGCTGCCGTCGTTGAGTTGCAGGCCCACTTCCGGCGTCCCGGCTATCATGCTGTCAATCGAGCCATAGCGAGCCGAATATCGCCGTAGCATATTCTCCGAAATGGAGAAATAGGCATACATCTCCGCATTGTCGGACACGACCGTGAAAGGCTGTGCCATATTGGGACCGACAAGCGCACCGATGCGATAGGGCAATGTGCCTACTACTCCGTTGCTCGGGCTTTTGATTTCCGTATAGGAGAGATTGTTGCGTGCATCCGATTCTTGTGCCTTTGCCTGTTCGAGTTCAGCACACGCCACTGCCAGTTGGTTCCGGGCGAGAGAAAGCTCGTAGTCGGATATGACCTTCTCGTCAAACAATGCCTGCTTGCCCCGCAGCTCGATTCTTGCCGTTTCCACTTTTGCCTGTGCCGCGCTGACATTGGCCTGCGCCGTGCGTAATGCCGCCCGATAGGGCACTTGGTCAATTACAGCCAATACTTGACCGGTCTTCACCCGTTCACCCTCTTTCACTTTCAGACGGATAATGCGCCCGGATATTTGCGGCAGGATGTCCACATCCTGCCGTCCGCGTATGGCGGCGGAATAGGACTCGGAGATTTCCACCGGACTTGCCGCGACCTTTATGACCCGATAACTCTGCACCGCATCCTGCTTGCCGTCCGCCTGCCTGCATCCGGTCGGCAGGAACAGCATGAGAGCAAATGCGGCGAAATTCGTGATAATGAATTGCTTGTTCATATTTTCTTCTTGTTTTGTATTAATTCATAATAGGTTTGGTGTGTCACCACTGACGGATGGTATTCCACTCTTTTTCGAGAATGGCATAAACACAGGTATCTTCATATTTTGGGGAGCCGTCAGGATTGTTTACGAATGTCACAAACTCTTTGAAACATCCTTCGCGGCGCATACCAAGACGTTCGCATAAGCGTTTGGAGCGGATATTGTCATCTTCCACAAATCCATAGATACGCCGTGCGCCCGCCTCTCGGAAAAGATAATCCAACAATCCGGCTGCCGCTTCACAAGCGAATCCTTTGCCTTCAAAACGTTTGTTGAAATGCCACCCCACATTATAAGTGTCTTCATTCTCACGCAAAGCGAACACGTCACCGATAATAAAGTCATCTTTTTTCAGACTCACCGCATAGCGCAGCATGTCTTTCGGGGAATACTGCATATATGCCCATGCCGCCTCTCTGGAACAAAGGCGGTCTCCGGCAAAGCAATTCACACGCGGATGGGAAAGATACTCCAACAACCCTTCGGCATCCTTCTGTTTGAAATTTCGAATGATAATTCGTTCGGTTTCGATATATATTTCCTTGTAATAATAAAATGGTATGAGTACGCCCAAAGTAGCGAAGGCAAGCATGGCATAGAGATACTGGTGGAACCAGATGAAGGTCATCCCGTAGAACAGGAAGGCAATGCTGCACAGCCCAGAGGCCAGTCCGTCGATGCCGTCGATGAGGTTGATGGCATTGATGATGAAAACCGTAACGAAAACGGTGAGAGGGATGCTAATCCACGACGGCATGGAATGGATGAACAGCATTCCGTGAAGGTCGGACAGTTCCACTCCGCCAGCCACCAGCATGATGCCGCAGACTATCTGGATAAAGAACTTGGCACGGTAGCGCACACCGATAAGGTCATCGGCAATGCCGACAAGGTACAACATGATGATGGCGCAGAAGGCGTATGCCAATGGCAACGCTTCTGCGCCTATTTCCTTAAGCAGCTCATCATGTCCGGTTGAGACATTGACCGCCAAAAGCAGGACAAAGGAGAAGAACACTACGGGCTTGAAGGCCATACCGCCAAGGCGAGGCACTACACACTGATGTATCTTCCGCTCGTCCGGCTCGTCGAACAGTCGCCTGCGGAAGGCGATGAGCAGAATCTGCGGTATCACGATTCCTGCGAAAAACACGCACAGGAAGAATACCGACAGGATGTTGACAATCCAAATTAAACTCATTCTCTATCTAACTTTAATAGGCCGTTTGTGTCGGTCTGTCCTGTACTAATCCCTCTGTATCAATCAATTCGGGGGGGGGTAATTCGTGTTTCCATAATCTCAGTCTATGATTTGAATATATTCCGGCTTCACCTCAGCTGAAACCGCCAGTAGGTCGGGAATAATGACGACAAGCTGCCGACCTCTCTTTTTTGCCACTTTTATGAAGTAGCCCTCCACCTGGTCGAACGGTCCGCCATGTACCCTTACTCTTTTACCTTTTTCAATGTTGATTTTATCTTTTTCCTTGTTGATTTCGCTGATTTTGTAGAAGTGTACCTCTTCATCTGCCTGCTTGCACACCTTGATGAAGTTGGTCATGTCTTCATCAGGTACAGTCAGATAGACAAGTTCTCCGCCACTTTTCCATGTGACAAACTGTAGGTCGTAATAATAATTGTGTTTGAAATCAACAATCTTCTGATGACTTGCATGCACAAACACCAGACTATGGATGACGGGTACCATGAAAAAGACTTTCTTGCCCTTGACAGTGCGAAGGACTTTCTGCTTGGGTATGAAATACTCTAAGCCATACGTTTCATTAGAGAGCCGATCTTCGGCAGTATTCTCGTTCTTGTAGGCCCGCATGACATACCACAGTATCTTATCCTTGTCCAATACATTCACCATACTGTTTTGACATGTGTTTTTTGAGAAAAGAACGTACTCATGGTTCATCCCGATATGCGTATCGGTCTGTATATCAGCAACTTTCTATGTGTTTCAACTACAATAGTCATCTATTCTCATCTTTCTGAGTCCACCCCCTGCAAAGCCCCTCTTTACGACATAAAAATTCGGTCGGAAAAGGTATGCAAAAGATGTTTCTCTCTTTAAGAGAAATATCGTTTTGCTAAACAGTTGATATTGAGGTATCATTTTATCGTAAAAGACATATTTGCTCAACAATTGCTTGACGGAAATCAACAAATTTTAGCATTTTTGTAAAAAAGTCGCTATATAATTTGGTGAATTGGAGTTATTTTCATATTTTTGCATCCCGAAGAGTTTCTCTTAAAGAGAGAAACACCTTTTTGCTCAACAATCCCCGACTTTTTTATTATAGTTGCGGTATCACACCGCAATACAATAGTTATAAATATTGAAATAAAGGTGCAGTGAGACGCTGCACCTCCTAAAGAGAATTGATGATGAGATTGTTGGCGTTGTCAACGACAGAGGTGTCCAATGAGGAGAGGTATATCTGTGTGGTTTTCTCGGAGTCATGCCCCAATGCCTCGCTGATAGTAGATACGGGCACGTTCTTGCTCTTGGCTATGCTTGCCCAGGAGTGGCGGGCTACGTAGGTGGTCAGGGGTACGGACAGGCCTATCATTTCTCCGATTTTCTTCAACTGCTTGGTGATACGGCTATAGGCATTCTTGTACTGTCTCCAGAATATGGCTCCCTCTCCTTTTGCTATAGGGAGCAGGTAGGGAGAATCATCTGTTTTGTACTTCGCCACTATCTCCTGCATGGCAGGTTCCCATTTGATGTGCAACTGTTGTGAGGTCTTCTGACGGCGGTAAATGAGCGTACTGCCATGCAGATTGCTTGGTGTAAGTTGTGCCATATCGATGAACGACATCCCACGGGTATAGAAACTGAACAGGAACATATCCCTTGCAAGCTCCAAACGGGGGTTCAGACTCAAGTCCAGCTCTTTCAGTTGCTTGATGATTTCCAAGGGGAGTGCCCGCTTGACGGTCTTGTCGATGCCGGTATATACATGCTTGAACGGTGAGGAAGAGATGACCAGTCCGTCATCTACGGCATGATTGTAGATGGTGCGCAGGTTGCGGATGTAGAAAGAGGTGGTGTTGCGGCACAGTCCGCTGTCTTTCAGCCACTGTTCATAGCCTTGTATCGTTGTCCCATCGACTTCCTCCAATGGCACATCGCCTCCTTTCAGGTAACGCTGGAGGCTGTTGAGGGTGGTTTTGTACCTTGCTACCATCCGCTTCTTGCCGATGCGTCTCAGTTTTTCGTTCAACTCCAGCGTATAGCCGATAATGCCATGTAATTCTTTTCCCTCATGGAAGTTGTCAACGACGGTGTCTGCTGTATATGACTGCCCTTCCTTGTCCAACCGTGCAATGACCAACAGCAGTTTCTTCCTGTCAGCATCCAATGTATCTTTCAAGGAAAGAAGATAGGCTTGACGTTGTGGAGTGACGGAAGTTGGCAAAATGATGTTTGAATGGTCCGCATCCCACTCTGAGGAATAGATTCTGTACTCTGTATGGATCTGACGTGCCACACGATTGTGTATCACCTGATAATACAGGCGACCCTCTTTCTCTTGAACAGATGATGTTCTGAACTTTAATTTGATGGATGCCATAATGCTCTGACTTTAACATTGAAATTGCAATTATTACCTTTATATATAATATAAGTGACAGACAAACAGGTATAGGAGGGATGGTGCCTCACCGCTCGGCATACAACAGCTGATATTCCACCCACCTCCGTTTCCTAATGGATGCCACTGCTTTTCCCCTCCATTTGCAATAGCTCAGATAGAGTGGCAGGATGTCCCTGTCGCCACGTTCCAATCGGGTGAGCAGGGACGCTTTCGGGTATCGTCCATTGCCTAACAACTTGGCTGGTCCAATCTGGTACGAGAGGGTGGCAAGCAGATAAGCATCCCTGCCATAACGGGCATATAGGCGCAGGTGCCGGAGGAGGTCTGTCCGTAACAGCAAATCTGCACGCTGACGTGTCAGTGTTTTCGGGAAACGCTCTCCCTTCTGTAGCTGGTGACCATAGCCCACATAGCCCGGTGTGGTCTTTGGGTCGTGCCAACCCTCGAAGTGTTTGGTAATGGCTACCATCCGTTCAAACAGTGCCCTGTCAATGGTTTGGCTTTGACAGGGCACGCTACAGATGGCCAACATGCTCAATAGTACGATGATGTATCTTCTCATTACATTATTTTATATAGGAGGTGCGATGTCTCACCGCACTCTAATCAATATCACTACATCATAGTGCGGAACTGCTGAATCTCTTTAATCATGGCTTTCACGTCCTCCCCAACCTGAACGAAGTTCTTGTAGAGGATGCGCTCTCGCTCTTCTTTCGACTTGAACTTATAGAACTTAGGGAGAGGGACATACTCCGATTCCTCCTTCTTTATTTCCGTCATATCGAAGTCGGTCTTGCAGTAGAACTTGGATGTCTTGAACTCCTCGCTCTCCTGGATGTTCATGCTTCCGTTCATCCCGGTCTTGGTGACTACGAAGTCACGGGCGGTCTGTCCACATATCCAACCTGTGGGCATATCGGAGATTTTGCTTGCAGGCACCAGGCTGTCCATATTCTCATTGAGGTTGATGGAGGTCTTGTCACGGTCGATGGTCACGCCCTTTTTGAGTTGCACTACTTTACCGAAGATGTCACTCGACAGCCATTCGAGGGTTTCCTTGGCTCTTGCCGAACCGCTCACCACATTGCCCACGGTGGTGATGATTTTCTGCATACCCACCTTGCCATAATCGGCTTCCAACTGCGGAAGTTCCTGAAAGCCAAGTGCCACGCTCACCTTGTTGCTTCGGGCTGTGCCTATCAGTCGGTCTATCTTGTGGAAATACAAGGTCGGCAACTCATCGACGATGATGCTGACAGGAACGTTCTTGCCCTGTCCTGTATTCACCCTCGTTACAAGGCGGTTGAGAATCAAGGCATTCAGTGCACCGATGATGCTCTCCATCTCGGGGTCGTTGGCAATGAGCAGATAACTTGGATTCTTCGGGTCACTGACCTTCAGGTCGAAGTCATCGCCGTCCTTGTGGAATATCCAGTAAGATTCCTTGGTGGCGAGACGGGAGGTATAGACACGTAGCGTGCCAATCATACCTTCCAACTGCTCCATGGCTTTGTTGGCAAAGGCAGTCTGGAACGGGCCAAGCAAGGGGGCTACCTCGTTGTCGGTCTGAAGTACCTCGAAGATGGTCTGATAACTCTCATTGAGGAACGATAGGATATGTGGCATGTCGCTGTACTTGCCCAACCAATAAGCGGGCTGCACCTCCGCGCCCGAATGGTCGAACACCCGTCCTGTGGGTATCAGCCTTTTCGTCTTTGGGTCTTCACGCCGCTCGGCAATCAGCATCTTTCCGTCCTTGTCGTAGGGCTCCTTGCCGTAGTTGCAGAAGAAATAGATGCAGGCGGCAAGGAAGTTGACGGCAGAGGTCTGGAAGAACTGGTCGCTGCCACCGCCGCCTTCCTTCTTGCCTTTTTGCAGGGATTCAAGCAGGGTCTCGGCGGTCTCGCTCGCTGCGGCAAGGTTGTTGATGTACTTCAACTGGATGGGGTTCACACGGCGCGAATACTCCACATCCACAAAGTTGATGATGTTGAACTTCATGCCATGGGGCATCTTGCTGTCCTTGGCATTCTTGTTCTTCAAGTAATGATAGTAGAGTTTGGTGGCGAGAGTGGGAAACTTATAGTCGTACACCACCATGGCAAAGCCCTTCTCGCTGTGCTGCCTGATAAACGGCTCGATGATGGAGAAGGTCTTACCAGAACCAGGAGTACCCACAACCCATGTGCCACGGAACGGATTGACGATGTTCACCCATCCCTTGCGGAACTTGCCCTTGTAATAATAGCGCATAGGGATGTTCACGCTGTACTTGTTCTCCTGCAACTCCCTGCATTGCTCAAAGCTCTCATTCTCGAAGTTGAAGCGGTCTTTCAGCAGCCCTTCCTTCAGGAACTTAGAGATATTGTCGAGGGCGATATGCACCAATACGACACCGACGATGGAAGTGAGCATATAGAGCCAAGTGTTCAAACGGAGGGTATAGAAACAGGGCATTATCGAATGACCGAACAGCCATACGGACTGCACAATCAGCAGCACTCCCGACAGCAGCGGATAGAGCACCTGCCTGCGAGCGTCAAACTCCAGATGCTTCTTGTTGCGCGTTCCCACACAGGTGATACATATCAGCAGGAACGTAGCCACCTTGCTATACACGAGGTTGCCGTCATGGTAAATCATCCACCGCTTGATGCGAGTGTGGATATCCGTCACTACGCCGCCCAAGAAGTCCAACTGCTCCGGCTCCAGTGCGTAGGCGAAGAACTCCATCAGGATGGAGACATAAATCACCGCCCTGAATATCTTGTAAAAACCCTGTAACTCTTTGCTTTCTTCCATTTACTTTACGATGATGTTGGGTGATAATGAGAAAAGATGAAGGATGCCACGGTGGACACCCTCCAATCCTCTTATGAGTTTTATTCGTAGCCGTTGATGGTCTTCTCAGACTCTACTGTCCACGGAGAAATAGTTGCAGATATGACCTCCAAGGTGTTGCGTACAGGCTTCAATGAATAGCTGTAGGAATGACCCGCTTTCCACGTGTCGTTTGTGAGGAATACGAAGTTCTCCCCATTGCTGAGTTGCAATGTCATGTCTGGCATAACCTGTGCAGGAACATAAAGCGTATATTCCATGTGGTCACTTTGTGGGTCGCCGAAATAATAGGTCGTCACCGACTCGTCACTGCATTCTACCTTTCCGGTCTTGATGTTGAAAGTACCGCTGTCAAAATAACCGACGAACGTGAGTAGGCTTCCTGCAAAATCATTGGTGGTGAAACCGTATTCTGGTGAGGTATAGACCTTGATGATGACACGCACCATCTGATGGGTGAAGTTCAATGTAAGGCTCGGATTGGCGTATGATGCCGCTCCACTGGCAAACAGAAAATCATTGACCTTCTGCTCACTCTGTACAGCTGCCTCCGGCACTTGGAACTCTATGAGGTCGTTGGTAGGATTTGCCGTATAGGGATAGTAGGCATTGAAGGTGTGAGTGTCTGTGTCCGTGAAAAACACCTTGTTGGCTGACACAAACTGATTCGTGCCGCCGCTTCGGGTGAACTTCATATTGTTGATCATCCCTGTGGAAGAGATGCCAATCATATCATTGAGTTCCCACTGGTTGTCAACGGCTCGTGTGGAAACGGCAGGTTGCAGCATCTCCAGATTGGTGAATACCTGAAGCTGCTTGGTTGATGTGCTGTCGGTCACGACCACAGAACCTCCGCCACCGGGCAGGTAAATCTCATTGACGATGTCTTGGTCACAGGACGTGAGGAGCATGGCTCCAAGTCCCAACATTAGAAACAAATTCTTTTTCATGCTTTTTCTTTTTTAATTGTTGTACTTTGATGATGATACGGGTGATACTCGATGTCTGTATATGGGCTAATCCATAATCGTGATGATGGGTCTCGCCTTATGCGGCTGCCACTTGGGAGTCTCCTGTATGGCACCGCTTCCCAGTGAGTAAAGCCATGCCTTGGCGGTCGCTTGTCCTTCTACCTCCGTTGAAGTCCAATACCAACAGTCATCATCCTCATCGGGGATAGGTGTGCCGCCGCATTTCAGGATGTATGGGTTGATGATGTCCTTGGCATGATAGAGCAGACGCATCTGTGCCACACTGGGGATATAGGCACTTTGCCCGTAACGCCACATGTCGAAGACACGCTCAGCCAAAGGCGACTTCACATCGGTCGTGCCATAAAGGGCAAAAGTGTTCTTGTTGCCGTCGTAGGCGGTGAGGTCACAGGATGTGTCCTGTTCCACACCGATACTGTCAGCAAAGGCTTCGGGAGCGATGTCCCACAGATAGACGGCATATCCGTTTCCCTCCATTTCTTCCCTCTGATTGACGTTGAACACCACTGCAATGGCTTGCTTGCACGATTGCTCGTAGGTTTCGTAGGGCATCACCTTGCCGTCAGTGGTCAAGATATGGGTGACCTTCATGGCTGTGTCGGGAAAGTCCTGATGCTCGTCACAGGCAGTCAGCAACACCGTTGCCGCAACTGCCAAGATTGAAAACAGTTTCTTCATACGCATAGTCATTTTACAGGAAGTTTCACACCCAGGACAATACCCGTTCTGAACAGGTCTTCACCCTTGATCATCACATCGGTCTTCACCTGCCAGAAGAGCTTCCAGCCGTGTCTGAGTGTATAGTTTTGCTCATAGCCGAGGTGGATGCCACCCAAGAACCTGTCAGTATCGCTACCTGCCGATGCTCCTATGCGCATGTTGCCATGGTGGTTGCGTCCTCTTGCCACACAGGGCTTATAGGCAAAGCCGAAACCATAACTGCGGTAGTTGTTCCAAAAACTCTCAGGACAGACATGACCGCACGATGCGCACTCGTTCCACTTGATATATCCGTTTGCAAAATACTCCCACGCATTGTGGTACTTCGTCTCATACTCGTAGGACAGCGTCACGTCCAGTCCTCGCTCATACAGGCATCCGAACCCCAAGGATATGCGGTCGCTATTCTGCTGCGCCATTGCCGGAGTCATGCTTGCCATAAAACAGATGACAACGAGTAAGGTATGCACAAGCCAATTCCTCACTCCTAATTCCTCATTCCTAATTCTCATTATTCCTCCTCCAACAGTATATGGTTAAACGAATCGGCAGACAGCACATCCTCATAGTCGATGCTGAGCGAGATGGTGCGTCCACTTATCTGTTTTTCCGACAGCTCGATGGTCAGCACCTTGTCGTTGGGGAAGGTCATCTTCTTCACCACAATCACGTTGCGATAGCCATACTTGAAGGTCTTCGCATCGTCCAACACAAGAGATGGGGTCAGTTCCACTATCTGCGCATTGGTAGCCTTGCTCTGCTTCTTGTCCGATAGTTTGATGCGCATCTCGTCGATGTCGAAGCGGATGTTGGTCTTGTTCTCCACGGAGAAGTCGATGAAGAAATATTCGCCCACGCTGTAGATGTTGTTCAGGCGCATTACCATGCGGTGCATCTTCGTCGCCACGTTGCGGTATTTGGCAGACGATGACCATATCTGACGTGCATACTTGGTCATGTCGGCAGTGGACAGGCTTACAGCGGGATTGTTGTAGGCATTGCGCTCCGAGCATTCTATTTCCTTATCGGTTACTGCCTCCTGCATCCTCGTGGTATAGAGCAGTGCATACTGCGTGCGGTAGCG
This sequence comes from Bacteroides sp. HMSC067B03, assembly GCF_001811315.1. Classification (NCBI taxonomy): domain Bacteria; kingdom Pseudomonadati; phylum Bacteroidota; class Bacteroidia; order Bacteroidales; family Bacteroidaceae; genus Bacteroides; species Bacteroides sp. HMSC067B03. The sequence continues at coordinate 22,140 of NZ_KV804276.1, forward strand.
TTCCGTCACGATTGTCACTATCGCCAACACCTCACCGTCGGCATACACGTTGTCCTTCGGCTTCAGGCGGATGGTGTTGTTGATGGGTTGGTCGCCCACCACCTTGTCTGTGGATATATCGACAAAGCGGATGGGTTCGGAGGCGGTGATGACGGTGGTCACTTGGTCGTTGACCGTCAGCTGCTCCATCTCCATGTAGGTGGTCTGCGCCTTGGCTGAAAGCACGCTCAGCGAAAGCAATGCACAGACATTCATTTTCTGAAAACAATTCATATTAGTTGATTTTTTGATGTTTATACTCTATGAGCCACCGTTCCCGACAATTCCGTTGTCGGGCAGTGTCTATTTCCTTTTCTCTTTCCCATTTACAAGGTAAACAAACGTCCCATACTTCAGCTTCACTTTGTTCTTCTTGATAGCCTTGCTGATGGCATTGCTTGTCTTCTGGTAGGCATTGGTCACGGCTTGCATTCCCCATTGCGAGAAACTGTTGTTCGCTCCACTCTGGTCGATGTTCATGTTGCTCTGCATAGCACCGCTCGCCACATCTTTCGTGGTCTCACGGAACTGGCTGCCGGGGACATACAGTCCCTCCAGTCCGTCCGTGTCATAAAGCGAAAGCGAAACCTTTATCAGCTCGTCATCCACAAGGATGGAGTTGATGCTACCCTTCACTCGCTGCGAACCGAAACCGCTCATGGTGGCATAGAGGTACGACCCTTTCTTCACCACGGTCTCACCAATCTCAATATCGTCCAACAGTCTCAGCCGCACCCTCGACCCGTCCGTAGCCTTCACGTCCTCGTCAATGATGGCCTTGATGAGCTTTGGCTCATGCTCGTTCTGCGTCAGGGTGTTGAAATAGTCCGAAGTCACCTTCACCTTCTTCACCACCTCCTGTGCCTTGTCCTCCTCGTCCAGTGCCTTCACCGCCTTGCTGTCCTCGGCAATCTGACCTTTCACCTCAATCTGCTCCTTGGGAGGCCCAGCCTGTGTGGTATCCTGGGCCACGGGGGCAACTGCCGCCTGTCCTCTCAGCCTCGCTTCGGCGAGTGCCTTGTTGAGTGCTTCGAGTGCTTCCGCTTCTCGCGCCTTGGCATCGGCCACTTCGGCTGCATCGTCCTTCTCTTCTGCCTGACGGACGAGTTCCGCAAGGTCTTCTTCTGTGTACTTGGATTCATACGCTTCTTTCTCTTCTTCGTTGTCACGCTCAATGTTATCAACAGCCGAATAGTCTGCTATGCGACCATACGACTTCGCCATGTTCTCATACTTGCCACCGATGCCGTCACCATTCTTAATCTGCGCTCCGGGCAGGTTGGGGTTCAGAAACTCGGTGGTCTGCAGGTTCTTGTCCTGCGTTTCCGCCACCTCCGTATTGAACATGTCAAAGACAAAATAGCCTGTGGCAATCAACGGGATGTACACGATGGCTGGCAGCATGTACTTCGGCTGACGGAAGTTTATCTTATCTGTTATTCTCATCGCTGTCTGATTTTGATGTTACTGACTTGTCTCGATTCTCCTCGTTGGTTCGATGCGTCACGGGAGGAGTGATGCAATGGGCTGCATTCATCATCTGCTTCATGCGCCCTTCCTGCCGCTCGATGGCACTTGCAGCCTCCGTCCGATGACCGTAATACCGCACCATCCTGTAGATGTTGATGCCGAAGCACGTGGCGACAAAGCCGAAGACGATGACGAGAAACAGCGTCTTGTGGGCATTGGCAAAGCCTTGCACCTTAGCCGCCGCACGGTCTATCCTCGCGGTCTTGGCAAACTTGCGCCCTGCCGCCACCTCCTTCTCATACCGCTTCTTGTACTTGGGGTCGTTCTTGTCGGGCATATCCTCGCCCACAAGCATCCGTCTGATTCCTTTTACACTCATACCGCTAGGATATTAGAAGTTTGACTTCGACTTCTGCTCAATATCCTTGTTGAGCAAGGTTCTCCAGTTCGTGATGAGCAGTCCATGAGGATTGTTCTCCGTCCTCGGCACGCGCTTCACCTGTCCCGCCGTCACCAATTCACGCATCAGAATATTGCTCCTTCGCTCTATCCTTTGCCTACCGTAGTAGGTGAACTCCATCTTCTCCTTGTTGAACTTGATGCTGTCGCAAAAGATGCTGAACACGGCACTCGTACCCATGATATTGTTGTAAAAGCCCTTTTCCTTCAGCGTATTGTACTGCGCCAAACCAGTTTCATCGACCAAATACATCGCCTTCTCCATCGAATAGCGGATGTACTTGTCATCGGGAGCAAGCGTAAAGAAGTAATGGTGGAACATCTCGATATGGCTCTTTGCCTCCACATCCAGCGTTTCCTCCATCGTGGTGCGGTTCACCAGTATGGGCACGTTGCCGTCCAATACATACACCTTTTGCTGCGCGTCCGTCACCATGCAGCGCGCCGTCCAGATGCTCGACACCGAGATGATGATGCAGCCCATGAGGAACGCAGAGCAGATGATGCCCACCAGCTTGATTTTGTTTTCTAAGTTCTTGATTACCATACGTTACTGCTTGTTTGAGGTCTGATTTCTCTTCATTCTCACATATTCACGGTGCAGGATGGTGTATATGTCCTTCTCAACTTCTTCCACCAGTTTGGCGTAATACTTGATGCAAGCCTCTACGTAGATGCCTTCGTATTTCAGTTGGATCCACACCCACCAGATGTCACGTTCACGTCTCCGTCGATTTCTGTAGATTTTGGCACGATGCAAGCGATAACTCAGGTAATCTACCATAGGCACTACATACTCGTCGTTATCCTCAAAGCCTTCTGCCATCTCCTCATACTGTGGGTCGATGTAGTTGTTTTCGGAATTGAAAAACTCTTCCTTTGCACGCTTGTTGGCAAACGCCATGAATTTCTCATCTTTGAGCCAACGCTCAATTTCATTTTTTGCTTTCATTTTTCTTGATGGTTACTTTTATTTGTTTCAATAGGAGGTGCGGTGACTCACCGCACACTCACATGTTATCTCATCACGGTCGCCATGGTTCCCGTAGCCGTCATCTTGGCTTGTTGTGCCACGCCCTCGCCGAAGTTTCGGGTTGAGAAGGCGGTGTCGCCCTCTGGTATCATCCATGCCGCAAGGTCGGGCACGAGGTTCAGGCATTTCAACGCCACGATGCTCGCTGCCATCAGATAGCCTGCCGAGAAGAACGAGTTTTGCAGATAGGCTGCCATCGTCTGCTCACTGGCGGTGATGGCCGTCAGGTTCTCTACCTGTATGCAGAGCACAATATCAAACAGCAACAGGACGTAGAAACCGACGAAGTAGAGCATGGCTCCGTAGAAATGAACTGTCAAATAACGGGTTAGCCACTTCGCCCACGCTCCTTCCCACTTGGGCAGCAACGAAAATGCCCATTGTATTGGACCGAATATAGTGAGCATTCCGAGCAATATCTGCTGACAGTATATCGTCGCCCACCAACCGATGCGGAACACGATCAGGGCTATCAGCATCACTATCTTGTCGATGCCCACCACGGCCCCTGCCGTCAGTGAGGTGAACCACAGTTTGCTGGCATCCTTCTCCATGTTGGTCACTTCGTCCACGCCCGTCTGCTCCATCGTCGCCTCTATCAGGTTGGGGTCTGATGTGCCCTTATGCGCCACGTCTGCCTGTGCCTGGAGGTCAGTGTACATCGAGTCCCTGACATATACCAACTGCTGCACCTCCTCAAACTTGTCGGAAATTTGGGTCGCCTCTGCCTCATAGAGGTCGTGGGTGTAACTGCCGATGCAATTGGGAATATAGGATAGAAAATCCAATACGCACCAGCTGCTGCCGCTGTTGGTCATGCCTGTGTCAGCAGGTGGGTACCACCAACAGAGGATGATGCTCACCACCAAGGGCTTGAACAGTTTCATCACGTCCAACGGTTCGTTCTTCACCATCATCTTGTAGGCCATGCTTGCCGCCACGATGATAGAGAACAGTGCCGCCAATGCCATACACATTTGGAGGATCCACCAGAACGGCCCTTGTGAGCCTGTGAAGGTGGCATCGGTCAGGAACTCGTTGGTCTGGAATATCACATCGTCAATCTCCTCTTCGAGGATGTTGATGCCGAAATCGCTGAGTATGTTGTCTGCCATCAGTGCCTGGTTCTATTGTTGATAATCTCTTTGATAAACTCTATGCCTTTCGGTGTCCATGACAGATAGAAGTGGTAGAAGCAGCGCATCCTGCCTGTGACATATACCGCAATGCCCTTGTCCTGAAGGTCTTCACGCAGTTTCCACATTCCATATTCCTTGGTGATGATGCCTTCCTCTTTGAGGGTCTTCACAATCTTGCCGTAGTAACTTCCGACATATTTGTGAAGCTTTGACATTGAAACTACCTCTAAATCAGATGGCATATAATGCTCATCAACGATGGGTGTCCTGCCGATAACGCTGATTCGCTTCGGCATCCTTGACATCTCCAACTGCCACTTGCCGTTTTTCCTCTTGGCGGCATAGAGACGTAACTGTATTTTTGATATTGATTCCATAGCTATTTCTTTATTTTATGTTCTTTCGATAACAGGAATGACTCCCACGCTCTTCAGTTTCTCATAGAGGAAGCGGCGACCTTTCTGTGTCCATTTGGTGTTCATGCGCACATCCTCCGTACCGTCCTTGTGTTTAATGAGGTAGGTCTCGCTGGTCACATAACCGCAGTCCTTGTAGTCGGCATACAGAATCCACTGCTTGCCACGCTGATACTGGATGTTCATCTCCTTCAGACGTCGGTTGAAGCGGATGGACGACTCGCCATAGTCCTGTGCTATCTGTGTGACCAGGACACTGCTCTTCGTGGCAAGGATGATGTCAAGGTAACTCACCTTGTCCTTCATCTCCGTCACCTCCTGTTGCAGGTCATCCACCTTGGATCCCAACTCAACGATGCGTGTCCTTTGGTGTTCACACTCCTGTTCGACAAGCAGACGCTTTTGTCGTTCTTCCTTCAGATTGACTGCTAACCGTATCAGGAAGTCTGGCTCTGCCAATGCCTTCTCGATGGTCTGCTGTGTCATATAGGCACCATGCTTGCGGATAGAGGGGAGCACCTCCGATGTCACCCACTTGCGGAAACGTTTGGCTTCGGGTTTGCGACTGTCAAGGATGACATCATACAGTCCGTCTTCATTGATAAAGTTTGTAACCTGTTCTCTTCCAAGACTATCCGAGATGGGGTACTTTGAAAGTACATCATCCGAAAGTCGTTGTACCAACTTGCTGGTTTTTAGTCCAAGAACTCTTGCCACATCAGCCAAACAGAACAAGGGTTGCTCTGGTGTTCCTGTGGTTCGGACTGCTCCAAATTCCTCGTTGTTGAAAATCTGAATATCGTTCATATCTCTATGCTGTTTTGTGATTATTTCTTCTCTTCCCTTATTTCTATCTGTTCACACTTTCTTCACCCTCACCGCTGTTGGCATCATCGCCGTCAGTGCCTGTCGAGCTCCTCACGCCCTTCATGTTTTCCTGCCAACGGCTCTTGGCATCGCTGATGATGCTGCCTTTATGTACTACACGGTCGTTGGTGGCTGCCAAGAGGGCGGTAGTCTGGCTTTGGGTGTTGAGCTGCACAAGGTATTTCAGTAGTGTCTCGTTCTGTGTCGTCAGGTCGGCATAGATGCTAAGATACTGCCGCTTTCTCTGTGCATTGGGCATATAGGCATCCTTGGTGGCTTTCACGGCACACTGGTACATATTGTACAGTTCCTCCCACCGACGCTTGTCGTTGATGGTGCCTCCTGTAGGGATGATATGGTCTATGTTCGCCTTCATCTTGTCCAACTGACCGTTGATCTTGCTGCTTTCGGCAAGCCAGGCGAGGTCTATCTGTCGGTCGGCTACGTTCAAGGCTTCCACCTCAGCACGCTTGGTGAGGGCAGAGTCTATCTTCTCCGCATCATCTACTTGGTTGTAGAGGTTGATGCCGGCAAGAGTGCGGAAACCTAACTTGTTCTTCTCTGCCGCTGTCTTCTTATAGTTGTTATGTAACAGCCAATAATAGAACTCAGGGGTGAGAGAACCGCCACCTGTCTCCATCACCGTTATCTGGTTCTGCTTGGAGGAGTCGTGGTTGTAGGTCACGCTCTGGGCTGTGGCTTTGATGGTGGTTGCTACCGCCATGATGAGTATCATTGTCTTCTTCATGTCCGTTCTTCTTTTGTTTACAATCCGTCAATAGTCAAGTTTTCCTGCCACTTTCCATCGGCTGAAGGCATCTTCCAGTATCTCTTCCTTCGTCCTCGTCCGATACACCTTCTCCTTCCAATAGCCCATGCGCAGCTGCACATACCGCCATGTCTGGAAGTAGGCTTGGTTCAGATGTTTTTCTATCAGGTCCAACGAATTGTTGATATTGTCCAACACCATCAGCAGGTCGGAAGTTGAACAGGCTGCCGCTCCTGTGGCATACAACACGAGGTCGTTGACGCTATGGTAGAGTTGGCTTCCTTCGTTGTATATGTTGTCGATGGCTTTCTTGTTGATGCTGATGAGCATCGTGTCAGCCAGTTCGATGTGTTTCCGCTTGATGACCTTATCATTGAAGTCCTCCAACAGGTTCTTGTAGTCACTGATGCGGTCGCTCACCGTCTGGTAGGTGCTCTTCACGTTCAGCACCGTGCGCAACGACTGGTACATCACATCGATGATGTCGAAGGCCCGGGTGTATTTGTCCAAATCCACATTCAGTTCCTTGTATTTGCCCACCTCTTCACTGCTGTATTCATGCAGCAGTTGATTGCTGTACTCCAAAGTGCTGCGTGCCAGCAAGAGGCTGCGCTGCTTCTTGTGGTCGTTGATGTATGCTTCCACCGATACCGCATCGAATCCCCATTGCGCCAAGGCTGTATTGGGGAAGAGGGTAATCAGCAGGAGAGCTATGATGATGGTATGTCTCATTCTCCGTTCCTCCCTCAGTTTTCGTTCTCGTTATCTTCACCATTCCCTCTGTTAGGGTCTGCATTCTCTCTCCATCGCTCGTAGCACTCTTCAATGAGTGTCCTTCTGCGACCTTGGTCTGCGTCGATTGAAGGAAGAATGTCCTTCAGCACGTCAATGATGCTGCGCTTGTAGTGCATCATTTTTTCTAATGATACCAAGTCGGCGTAAATCTTGGTGATACGGCTATCTACTTCACGGGCTATCTCCAGACGGTCGCTCGACCAGAGCAGGTGTATTACATCGTCATTGTCGGCGGTCTGGGTTGCCTCGCTCTTGGCATATTCTGTGGTGATGCTGCACGACGGGAACTCCTGGGCTATCTCCGAGATACGGCTGTTCACCTGCCTCGTCTTCTCCTCGTCAGAGGCATTCGGGTCAAGGGTCAGCACATCCACCACCTGTGTGTCGGTGTATTCCGAGGTCAGCTCCCACGATATTTGCAGTATCGCACGGTGTATCTTGATGCCAAGGAAGTACTTGGGCTTCCTTGCAATGGACAGTGTCGCCTTGAAGGTGATAATGCCGTTGATGTTGGGCATGGTGGCAGTTCGGACGTAGGTGTAGCCGTTCCACGAACCGGCACCTTGCCACGTGAGATTGTAGGCTGACTTCACATCCTGCATGATGGCAGGGATGCGGTAGTAGTCATCGGTGGAGGTGGCATTGTCGTTAGCCGCCTCGCTCTTGGCATTCTGTATGTCTGCCAACTGCTGCTGCCATGTCGCCAATTCCTTCTTCAGGTTGTCTATCTTCGTCTTGTTGACATTATGTTGCTGCCGCAAGGCAGGGGCTTCCTCCACAGAGGCATTGGCTATCTGCGTGAGCAGGTTCCTGTTCTCTGTCTCCAACTGGCTTATCTGCGCCTCCAACAGGGCTATCTTGCTATTCGCCTCACGTTCCTTCTCGTCCAGTTCCGATAGGTCGAGATTATTTTCTGATACGCTTGTCCTCATGGCGCATTCCTTGCTGTGGGCATTGAGCGAACCGCCGCACTCACGGCACTTGTACTGCGTGCTGCCCTGTCCGAGGGTGACACCGTCCGAACAGGTGACGCTGATGGTCACGCTCTCCACGCCCTTCAGTTTGGCGGCATCGGTGGCTTGATAGTAACGGCGTGCGTCACTGCCGATGTAATAGACATAGCCCTCCTCGTTGTCGTTATACTCCGAGAGACGTGCCTGCAACTGACGCTTGAAGGTATTCAAGTCCATGCTGTAGGAGTCGAAGACATCCTCATACACCTCTTCCACGTTGTTCCAGCTCTTGGTAACGTGTATCTCGTAGGCGTAGGCCTTCTTGGTCTGCTTGCCGCCACGGCTGATGATGTACGACGACATCCAATAGTTCATCGTATAGGTGAAGCCGTCGCTCTGGGCGTTGAGCTGCTGCACACGGCTGCGGCTCCATCCGGCATGGTTCTCCGAGTTGGCCAGTATCTGCTCTCGCTGCGTGCTGTTAGGGTAGAAGTTGGGGTCGGAGGTGTTGATACGATACCAATGGTCACCGTTCAGAATACTGTTGTCATCGGTCGGCGGATAGTAGTCACAGAGGCTTACGCTGCCTTGGTCTCGTCGGGCAATGTACCAACGCTGTGTATAGTAGTTGCCCTGCGTCTCGCTCAGATAGTCTGTCATCCACGAGGTGATGTTGTAGTTGGAGAGGTCGAAGAGGGCTGCCACGTTGTCCTCGCCACCCACCAGACTAAGGAGTGTGCTGCCGATGCCGTTCTCTGCCTGTTCATAGAGGTCATGGTAGTTGTCATAGATGTCGATGATTTTACTCACCTTGCCATTGAAAAGGTCGTTGAAGGCACTCTGCTGCAAGAGTGCGCCTGATGCCCCGTTGATACCTGCCGTCGCCAACGATGCTCCCATATTGTAAAGCGTCTCGATGTCGGCGGTGAGGTTCTCCACGGTGAAGTTGCCGGGCACACTGGCGATGTCATCCAACAGCTGCTGCCAATCTACATTGCCTATCTCCGAGAGTTTGAGGATGGCGGCTATCTCTTGGTTGATTTCCAAGAACTGAATGTCGGCAAAGGTCAAGCTACTGTTGGTCACGACACTCTCAAACTGCATACACAGCGACTTTGTGTCGGCGCATATCTTCATCAGGTAACTGCCCCAGTAGAGGGCGGTCTGCGGACTTTTCAGCATCATTCCTGCCACCGTCCATATCTTGGGCATAATCTTGTTCGCCACCATATTGTGGATGCGGCGGTAATAGTAGTTCTCCGTGCTACTGCTCCAAATGCCGAGGTCGGTGAATGCCTTGCGCTCCAAGAACTTGGCAGCGAAGATGCCGGCAGTGGCAACCTCTGCGGCATTGTAGTGCTTCAAGATTTCGCCCACCTGCTCGTTATAATAGCTCTCTGCCATAGCTCCAGCACCGAATGCGGCAGCCATGGCGGCAACGATCTGCTTGTCGTAGTTCACGCTGTAATACTGCGCATGAACCCTTCCCACGACAAGTGTAAGACACATATATATTATAATAAGGTATAAACGTCTCATTGCTTCACTACTTTACGTTTTTACTACTTTCAGTTTCTACTATTCCACTACTTTACTACTTGTAGTATTTACTATTGGTAGTATTCACTACTAATCGTATTTACTACTAATCGTAAATACTACCCAGCCACCGTTCCCGAAAGTTTTGCTTTCGGGCATCTGGGCTTTACGTCTATTCCGGGATTTCCGTTTCCATCAATCAGCCCCCGTGCTCGCCGTGTCAGCGGCGAGTGGCTCCATCGTCCGTCAAATTGAGCACATGCCCCGCCTCATTGACCTTCTGCGCAAATGCCAACGACTTCCCGATGCCACTGGCATCCCAATCTCTGCAATACCGCTCGATAGCCTCCTGATGTCTGCACTTCAGTTCATGCTTATAGAGTTTCAATGCCTCCTTCTCAGCTCGCTCGGTGGTGTAGGTCATATAGCACTCGTGCGGCTCCTCCACACCATACACTCCGCTCGTCGATCCACGTCGGATAAACACCTCACGGAAGAAACTTCTTCCCTCCTTGTTATCCAAGCGGTTGACAGTGAATATCTTCTTGCAATCCACATCCGTCAATCCTAATATCGCCTTGATCTCGTCGAATCGCTCACGAAATTTGCTTTGGTCGAGCAGCATCACCACGTCGGAGTTGTTGATGATGGCTTCCTTCACGATGGGACTGCCGATGATGTCCTGTATCTCCTGTGTCACTACGCCCACGCTCGCCCAGAACTTTCGGGCTGTCTTGTGTAGGCTAAGCACCCAGCGCCTTATCATATTTCTATGGTAGGTTTCCAAATGCTCGCCCCCGAACCGGACTTACACCTCTCAGCGTATCCGGCTCTCCACTAATTTCAGTCTATCTTTCCGTCATGTATCTTCTTGTGACAACTCCTGCACACGGCAATCGTCTTGCGTTTACGGGCAATCATGTGTCGTTCCCAGCTTTCCTTTCCCTGCAAGTTCTTTAGTTTCCTTACATGGTGCATAACAAGGTCGTCTGTCGCTCCACATAATTCACACTCACGGGCTTTCAGCCTTTCAACAAGGCTTGTCCGCCCCGCAGTATAAATTGTTCGTGGCATAATGTCACATTCCGATTTATAGGTGGGCTTCTTTCGTTTGAAGCCACCGTCGTAAAAGTATCTTTCCTTTACACCAGTTTTAGTCATGTGCGTTACGATAAACCTACCGTTCTTACGATATTTCTTGTTTACCTTACGTGTTCGGCACTTATATTTGCCTGCAAACGTTTTGTACATGCTGTATTCCATGATGTACTTGAAATTATTCAAGGCATGGGCGCAGTTGTTGGCTATGGAGTAGTAATTATAGAACCCCACGATTTCCCGATTATAACTATCAAGGATTTCAAGGTCGTCATTGAATATCAGTCCCGATTTACATTTCGGTTTCCATATTTCCTTTCCGTTACGGTTTGTCAGTTCCAATACTCCCCAATCGAAAAGTTTTTTACGGACTGTTTCCGTACTGACATTCAAGCAGACCCTTTTACCATAGGTTCTTCTCAATCTACCCCGTTTATCCCGTCTTTGGTCATTGGACTTTCTTACAGTGATTTCATATCCGAGAAACTTGGCCGGTCTTTCCGTGTGAGTGACAAGTGTCTTTTCATCGGACAGCTCCAATGCCAGTCTGTCAGCAAGGAAGTTTTTAATATCTTCTTTTATCTGTTGCGCATCCTGCTTGCTTCCGATAATTCCCACAAGAAAATCATCTGCATATCTTGCATATTTCATTCTTCTGTAATCGGCATCCATTTCTTCGCCGTTGGGATATTTAGCCCGTCCTTGTTCTATTGCTTTCAGTTCAAGGATTAGCTTTGTCCTTTGCCTTTCGTCTTTTACGAACTTCAATCTTCGCACAATACGTTTTCTTGCATTGCCAAAGTCCATACTTTCTCTACTGAATTTTCGTTTCTTCCCTTTGTCGAATTTGGCTGTGTATTCCTTTATATACTTATCCAGCTTGTCAAGGTATATATTAGCCAATATCGGGCTGATGATACCCCCTTGCGGTGTGCCACTGTAAGTATTGTGGAATTGCCAGTCTTCGATATATCCCGCTTTCATAAACTTGCGTATCAATCGGATGAAGCGTTCATCCGCAATACGCTCCAAGAGAATGTTTATCAATACATCATGGTTTATATTATCAAAGAAGCCTTTTATGTCTCCCTCCACAAACCATTTTGCACCATTAAACTCCTTTTGGATATGAGTTAATGCAGTATGGCAGCTTCGATTGGGACGGAAACCATGCGAGGTGTATTCAAAATTTCCCTCGTATATGGCTTCCAGTACCATTCTTACTACTTCTTGTATCAACTTGTCATTGAAAGTCGGCACGCCAAGAGGTCTTTTCTTACCGTTTTTCTTCGGTATGTACACCCTCTTTGACGGTTGGGGCTGGTACGTTTCATCTTTTAACGTATCAATCAACTTTTCAATTCGTTTCAGGCTCATGTTGTCAATGGTCTGACCGTCTGAACCTTTAGTCATGTTACCCTCTTTAGCGTAGATACGCTGATAGGCAACGTAGAACATTTCCTCATTGAACAAAATTCTGTAAAGACGTTCAAACTTATAGCTTGCATCCTTACTGTGTTCTGATAGACTGTTTAATACTCTTTCTGGACTTCTCATAATGTCTCTCACATTTTCCGTTAATTGTATTAATAATTAGCTGCTTCCCTTCGCCATGTACAAGGCGTTACCTTGCTCAAACTACTATGGAAGCTCCGTTACCACTCCGAATTTTCATAGGTCGAACCTAATAGCCTTTCGGCACTTCGGGATAGGTAATCCCCGTTTATTACATCGTAACTGTTGGCATGATAGATTGTCGGATACGACTTCCGTCCTTTACTCGCTTACTGCGGTTGTGTCGTGATAAGTTCTTGCTACCTTCATTCCTATACACTGAAGTAGTATCACGATATGGCGATTGATAGTTACCTTACGCCATAGCCTCAAGGGGGACCATTCGGACTATCGTTCAATCAATTCGGACTTTATCCTCATATCTATCTTTTCATCTCGCCATTCAGTCGCAGTTTGGTAACTAACTGACTTATGACTTTTCCGACATGCTACACTCCCTGCTCGGTTAAGTTTTCCCGAAACAGATAAGTCGGCTGATGATAGGTCATTTTCAAAGAACACTTTCCTAATCTCTTGCCAAAGAGATATTTACGATGCAACCTTTACGGGCGCACATAGGTACTTGATGTACTCGGCCATCAGCGGCGAGGCGATGGCTTTCCATGCCTCCTCGATGACAAGGCACTTGCGGTTCTTCTTCAGGCGCATCTTCTGCAGGAACACGTCCATGATGATGAGCGTCACGATGGGGAAGAGCTGCTTGTTCTCCTTGATGGCATCCACCTCGAAGACGATGAAGGTCTCGTCGAACAAGGTGCTATCCACGTTCTCGTTGAGAATCTTGTCGTACTTGCCGCCACGGTAGAAGTTTTGGAGCATATAGGCGAAGTTGTCGCAGTCGATGGTGGTGATGTTGTTCTCGATGCAGATCTGGTCGAGACGCTCACAGGCGAACTCATAGAATGAGTCGAAGGAGAGGGTCTTCACGCTCAATGCCATGCGCCGTTCCTCCAGTCCCTTGATGAGTTTCTCCACCTTGTCGTGTATCTGCGTCAGCTCCGTGCCGCGCCGCTTCTCCATGGTGGAGAGGTTTTTTCTCAGTGTCTCCTTCTGTGAGGAAGGATAGGGCTGCACACCGTTGAAATAGAAATCGTAATACTCCGTCACCAACTGCTCCACGACACGGAACTCCAGTTCGGGTATCTGCGTCTCCGAGCCTTTCCATATCAGCAGTATCAGGTTCTTCAGGAAGTCTATCTTCTCAATGTTCAGCTCCCGCTTGCTGATGTTGAAGGGGTTCATGGTGATGGGCTTGTCCTCCGTATAGGCGATGTACTTGCCGCCCACATACTCGCAGAGTCCCTCATACGAGTTACCCGTATCGACCATGACGATGTCGGTGTTCTGCTCCCACAACTGACGCACCACGCTGTTCATGTGGAACGACTTGCCGCTGCCCGAAGGACCCAAACAAAAAAAGTTCGAGTTGTCGGTCAGCTTCTCCTTTCCCTCCTTTCCTGTGATGTCGATGGCTACGGGCACACCTTGGCGGTCGGTATAGTATATCTTCAGCGGGGTGTCCTCATTATGCACGATGCGCTCCTTGTACATCAGACAGGTGGCGGCATCGCCGAGGGTGAGGAATCGGTCGTAGTCGGCATTCATGCCATAGCAGTTGCCGGGGAAAGAGTTGACGAACAGCTCCAACTGGTTGTAGGCCCGCTTGCTGATGTGGATGCCCATGCGCGAGAAGGAGTTTTCGAGATGGTTGGTGCATTTCTGTATGTCGGTGTCGCCGCTCACTGCCACCACGAGGTTGTAGTGGGTATAGACGAGCTGCTTGCTCTCACGGGCTATCACCTCCTGCACACGCTTGATGTCCTCTACAGCCATCAGGTTGCTGGGGTTGGGCATGGAGGCATGGCGGTTTTTCTTCTTGTCGAGTAGGGCAAGCTCACGCTTCTGGTTGGGCACGAACACCATCTGGTTGAACACCACGCAGTCGGCTCCGGGCACGCTATCGACGATGCTCACGAGATCAACGGGCATACTGGTGTTGTTCACCTCGATATTTGCGTAGGGACGGATGACCGACGGCAAGTTGGCATAATCCACATCCACAAGGCTATACACCTTGCAGCTACGGTCCCCCATGCCGATGGTCTCGTCATCGACCTTGAAGTTGGTCATCGACACCACCTTGTCACGGAAGTTCATGGAGAAGAAACGGTCCACATACTCGCAGGCTTCCGTTTTGCCGAGGAATCGGGACTTCACGCCGGCATCCCTCAGCTGGTCGTGCACCTTGCGTATCTTCACCAAGAAGTCACGCCATTTCTTGTTGTCGAACGACATCAGACGGCTCTTCTTGTTCTCCTGTGTGATGGTGAGGTAGCAGACGCTGTCGGTAAAGGGTCTGCCGTTGAAATAGCGGAAGTAACTCTCGCTCAGGAACTCATGATTTCCACCGTTCTCTTCCTTGAATGCCTTCCTCACAAACACGTCCTGCTTGTGCAGCGCATAGCCTTCGCCCAAGGTCTGGGCAAGGGCGGCGAAGAGGTGGGTGAACTCATAGTAGGCCTCGATGTTGGCGGAATACTTCTGCACAGGGTTCTCCATCTTCAGAACAGCGGAGTATTCGCCCGTCTTGGTATAGAGCACGCCGATGCCATCCACTTCCTCGATGGAGAAGTAGATGTCCTGGAAGATGCGCTTGCGCTTCCCTCCCGTGCCGAATGCCTTGACACTGATGGCCATGCCCACGCAGATGGCTGAGAATATGAGTATGATGTATAGGGTCATTGTTCTTTTTCTTTTTTAATCGCAAAAAGGCGGGCGCACCCTCATGCGTGATGCCCCCACCTCCATTCACTTACAATCATTGATAGCTTTCCACTTGGACATAATGGATTCTCTTTTTTGTTTTACACTTTCTTTGAATAGGCATAGATGAATATGCCGTTGTCACTCTTCTTGCTGTGCAAGCCCTTGCGCTGCTTCATGACGATGAGAACGCCACCGACAGCTACGGCGAGGACTAGCAGCACGAGTCCTGCCACGAAACCGAAGATGCAGTAGCCGAGGATGAAACCCGCAACGGCTCCTCCTGCGGTGGCTGCCGCCCAGTAGATGTAGCGTCCCTGCAACCCGAAGAACTCCAATGGACGTTGCAGTCCCTTGAAAATGGGATAATCCGGAAAACGCTCTTGCTTTGTATCTGCCATAACTGTCAGTGTTTTAACGTTCTACATACTCACAATCTCACGCTGCGTTTAACCTCCAATGCCGAAGAACAGAGGCAGTGCCTGGGCTGCTGCAATGAGGAAAATACATGCGCCGACGACCATCATGATCTTCTTTTTCACGTCCTGTTCCTCGTTGTTCATGGCGATGTAAACGCTTATGGCTCCGACAATTGCAACGACACCTGCAATGGCATAGCAGAGCTTCACCACGATAGGTACATACTTGGCAATCTCCTCCGTCACTGTGGTAAGCGCGGTCGTTCCTGCCGAGTAGTCGCCGGCTGCGTTCTGTGCCATTGCTGCGGTGGTGCCGACAAGCAACATCAGGGCGAGCGTTTTCATGCGCTGTGAAGAGAAGAATCCCTTCACCTTCTTGTTAATCCTTTCAAACATTCTTTTTACCTTTTAATTTGTTACACTTTGAGTTATCTTATCTCGTATCACCTGTATCTCAAATCTGATAACCGAAGAAAGCGGGGAAGACGATGGTCGCTCCTATGAGGAACAGGCAGGCTCCCACCAGCATCATGATGTTCTTCTTCACTCCTTCTTCGCCCGTATTCATCTTTATATATATCTGCAAGGCGCTGACTATGACCACGATGCCCGCCACTGCATAGCACAGATAAACGATATAGAGCATCATCGTCACGGCATAGTCATGGGCACTCGCAAGTGCGTCCGCTCCCCAGCTGTAGTCCACGTTGCCACACTTAGCACTGGCCAGAGCTGGGGTTAAAGCGGCATATAATGATAGAAATGCACTTCTTGTTTTTGACATCATATCTCATTATTGAGTGATTCCACCTTGACCATGTCACGTCCATTGTGACGAAGACCGCGGGCGATGATGGTGTTGTTCAATTCTTCCGAATACATGGGGTCGGAATAGGTGGTATTCACTTCCTCCATCTTCTTCTCGATTGCGCTTTGTATCTTTTCAAGCACATGAGGCTTGCTCTCTTCCGCAGTGGCGGCTGCCTCCTCTGTAGGCTCTGCAAGCTGCTTCTCCTCGTAGGCTGTCTCATATTGGTTGTCGCCTACGCTGAAACCACCGTCGCTCTCGCTGACCGCTATCGACTCTTCCTCGTCGGTCATGTCACTGACATCAAACGACTCGCCCTGTGACTTCTCGTCCTTGGGCTTTCCGTACAGATCCTGCACGATGATGACCGTATAGTAGATGACATAGATTATGGTCACGACAATGGCGAATATTACAAATGACTTCATATTTTCAAGTTTGATTTTACTATGGTTTGGCTTATTGCCGATGCAAAGGAACTACCTTTTCTTCAATCTTAAACCGAAATGACTTTCCGCGGAGCCAAATCTTAACTCTAATTTTGATTACACTCGCAATCATACTCAAAAATCAAACTCGAAAGGCACAAAAAAAGCCCTTCCGATAGGGAAGAGCTTGTAAAGAGGGTGGATGAAAAAAATGTGGATGGCTATATGGTCAGGTACTTGCCATGGGAGAAGTCCTGATGTTCGTTAGAGAAAACATAGCCCAACTGGTTGGACAAGCATTGGGTGTTGCCTATCCTGGCATCGATGTTGGTGTGCGAATGTCCGTATATCCAATAGTCTATGCCGCTATCGGTGATATAGTCCTCCAACTCTACGGTGAACGCCACGTTTGCCTTGCTGCCTTGAAACTTTGGGTGGAGCATACGGAACGATGGTACATGATGGGTGACAACAATCTTATGGGCTGCTTGCGAATATGCCACTGCATCCTTGATAAAGGTGAGGCAACGTTCATGCTCAGCATTGAATTGGGCATGGGTCATCAGCTCACCTTTATATAATATACGGCGGAAGTCGCTTATCACTTGCTCGGTGAAGTAAGCGTCCTCCAAAGGAATCCTCGACCAAAGGGTGGAGAGGATGATGTCGGTGTCGCCAATCCTCGCAATACCGTTGTAGTGGCTGAATACATTGGGACGTACCTCCAAGAGATAGCCGTCGGGCAGTGTCGCCACATCATAATATTTGTAGAACTCATGGTTGCCCATGCAGCAATGCACCTCCTTGTAGTTCTCCGATGCCCAGTCCCAAAAGGGATGCTTGGAGTAGTTGTCATCGCCGAGATAGCCGATGTCGCCGGCAAGCAGCAGTATGTCGCCCGTCACCTCCAAGGGGTGGGCTTTCAGATACCGCCAATTGTCGGCAAACTCCAGATGCAGGTCGGATGCGTATTGTATCTTCATATTGGTCATGCTTCTATAAACAATTCATCCAGTTGATCTAACAGTCCGGTCACAAATGCCTCGTCTTGACCGAGTGACTTTGACAATGGTTCTGCGAGAGTTGACCAGTCGGCTCTGATGGAGGCGACAAACTCCCTTATACATGCCACTATTGAAGCAGGAGCCTCAATGTTGTCCTCAGTCATTATGACCACATTTTTCAGGATGTCCGAACGGTGCTTCTTGATGTCTTTGGTGTTCACATGCTTGCCGTCCCGCTTGTCTGCCATGAGATTTAGGTAGGCTCTTGCCTTCAGTGCTATCAAGGCAGCGGAATTGGCATGGCGTATGCCATCAGTCAGTTGGCTGTGTGCGATAGTAAAGTGATAGTAATCATCGTCCATGATGATGGCACTAAGACTCGACACATCTTCATCGGTCGGGATAGGTTCTATGACAAATCCCTTTGGCTCTCCAAGCACGTCGGGGTGGCGTGACAGCAGTTCTATCATCTCGGGATAGCCGTCTTTACCATCAAGGAAACGATACATTTCATACCTTGGTGGCTCACCAGCCTCCTGTTTCCTCTTTTCAGGTCGATAGCCAGCCTCCCGCACAAACTGCCAGAAGCGATTGGCGAAAGCCTCGGTCATGTTCTCTACGATGACTATCATGTCGATGTCGTGTGTGGCGCGTGGACGCACCACGGTATTGGTCATGGTGATGTCACAGGCTGCTCCGCCTATCACCACATAGTTTTCTGAGTATTCCGCAAATGCTTCACGGAACTTGACTAATCCTTCCATTTCTGTTCACTGATTATTCGTTCTACTTCTTTTTCTACTCTCGGATCATCATCATCTCTCAACGAAAGGACAAGGGAAAGGCGATCAACCCACTGGCTTTTGTCGCCCATTTTGCTGACAACAGGGTATTTCCATACCTCTATGATATAGTTGCCGTCATAGATGTTGGGATTCTCCATGACATCAGCCGACTTGACGGCACGATATTCCTTGCTTGTCATCATTATCATCTCTTCCCGGTCACGATTAAGCATGGAATAATGTGCCAGGGCATTGATGCCGCATACGGGGTATTCCGCATCCAAGCGTATGTCATCGCAAAAGATGCGGTTCTCCACAGGTGACAGCAAGACGTTCTGAGCCTTGTCCCACAGTTCCTTGCCCTTCAACTCGAAGTGTACCACCTTGCTGCGCTGTCCGTTCTGAATCTTTTGACACAGTCCTACATCTTCAAGACAGGTGACACCCAACGTGACGCTTTCGTAAGAATATGGAAGCAACGGTGCAATATCCCTTGGCGACATTCCTTCAATACTGCCCACCTGTAGGTGATAGAGTAGTATGTATTGCGCCACAGGGGTCAATACTTCGGCAATCTTCCTGTTGCTTGTCTTCTCCAATGCTATGATGCCTGGCAGATGGGCATATTCCTCGGACATGACAAAGAAGACTCCTTTGTCTGCCAGTCTGTGTCGCTCGTAGGTGGGTCCGGGCGCAAGGATAAACACCGCAGGCAGTCCCAGGGCTTCGGTCAACCGCTTGCCCGTGATGGCGCAAGTCCGTGGAGAGGGATTGCCCTTCTTGGGCTCAACGAACAGCAGGGGCGTGCCTTGGTATGTGCCATCATAGAAACGGTATGAGAGTTTCTCGCCAACCGTGATGCCTTTCAGGCTTTCCTTGGCACGAGGTTCCACCTCAAAGCGTCTGCCCAATATCCTTATTTCTTTTTTCAATTCCATTCTGCTACATTTTAATAATGTATTAAAACGATGCAAAAATAAGGATAATAATTGAGAATCAAGCATGTTTGGGCGAAAAAGTGCAGATTTGATATGTAATTTCAATGCATTTGAGCCATTTTTGCATCAAATGATGGTGTTTTCGTCTTTATAATGTCATTCAGATGCCGTTCGTTTCTTCCTCATCAGATAGTCGTTGACATCCTTGTAGTCGGCATATCTGAAGGACTCGTCCGTCACCCTGTACTCGAATACATTGCTGATGCTCTCAACCGTCTTGCGTCCTGCCTGGTCGTTGTCGAGGAAGCAATGGATGTGGGTGTAACGGTCAAGGTAATGCAATGCCTGTTTGAGGTTGGCGACTGAGTTCAGTATCATATAGTCGCAAGGGCTTTCAACGACAAACCATCGGTCTTGCTGTTTAACGAGGGTCATATAAGCAAGGAAGTCCATGAAGCCCTCAAAGACCAGACAACCGTTTTGCCACTCGTTGAACGTATGGGCAAGCAGGGTGATGTCCTTATGCCCGATGCAGCCCTTGAAATAGGGATTGCGCACCTCATGTCCTTCACTCAGATTGCCAAAGGCAATGCCATAGTAATGTTTTTGCTCAACCTTGTAGTGTATCTCCCTGCAATACATCCTGCCAATGGTGATGTCTATCCGTCGGCTACTGAAATAGGACAGCAGAGAATGGTTGCTCAGTGGGAGCAGCTTCACATCGTTCATCTTGGTTGTCGTGTATTCCTTGGCTGCGATAGCGGTCTCGATTGCCTTATCCACAGTGGCAATACTCTTGGACGCAAGGTAGGCAAGGGCATCGGAAACGGATTGTTTGTTATACATACGCTTTACCAGCTCCACAAGGTCACCGCCCTCCTTAATGGCGTAGTCGTACCACAGGTTCTCCTTCTTGCTGACCTTGAACGATGCGGTCTTCTCGTCCCTGAAGGGTGACAGATACCAGTAGGCATTGCCCTTCTTCTTTTTCAGCGTTACATTCTCCTTGTCTAAGAAGTCTATAATGCTCAGTTTCTTCGATTGTTCAATATTCATTGTACTTTCATTTGTTCGGTTTTACTTTGTCCATGGAAACAGTTTACTTTACCCTTTCTCCTATATAGGCACACCCGTAAACTAAACCATTTGCTAAACTACTTTTCCGCTTCCCAATTCAGCCTCCGATTTCGGTTTACTTTGGCCTTATTTCTTATATATAGGTACGGACGTAAACTAAACTGGTTTCTGAACTGTTTTTATTCCTCTTCATGGAACAGGTCAATCTCGGCAGGTGTATATCCGAAATAGTAATGATTATCCCGCTTCACTATGAGCTTTTGCTCGTTAATCAGGTATTTCAGCATTTTGATGATGACGCTTCTGCCACGCTTAAAGCCAATGTCTGCATAGGCTTGCGTTAATTCCTCCACCATGCGATCGAATCCTTTGATAGGTTTCTCCTTGAATGCAGCCGTCAGCGCCTCGTTATGCTGTTCGGATGTCAAGTCTTGGTAAGTAAACCTTGACGGTTGCTTGTCACCTTCTTCCTTCTCCGGCGTGTGCTCGACAATCTCTGGCAACCCTTCCTCATTGACTGTAAAGGCAAACGGCTTGAACTCCTTCTCACGGATGTGCATCGCCTTCACCTCGCTGATGTCGGGATTGGTGGTGCTCTTGGTGATGACAAGCACCGTCTCTGCCTTGTTGTTCATCTCCGTACCGATATGCCCGCGCACGTTATTGTCGCCCTTGTTCTGATGCAATACGCAATGGATGTGCAGGTCATACTTTGATGACCATTCCATCATCTTGTTGATGACCTCGACCGATTCTCCCGCATTGTTGATGTCGAGAAGCAGGTCTCTGATTCCGTCGATGATGACCAGTCCATAGCTTTGGTCTTGGGCAAGCGCATAGTCTATGACCTCTATCCTGACGGAGGGCGTGTACTCTCTCAGACAGATAAAGTCAAGGTTCTCGTTGTCGATGCTTGTAGGTAGACCAGCGAGCTTCAGGATGCGCTCCAGCACATTATGGCAGTGATAGCGGCTCTGCTCCGTATCTACATACAGTATCTTGCGTTTCCCCTCTGGCAGACTGGCGCGATAGTTCAGTACCTTGCCGTTGGCGAGGGAAGCGGCTACCAAGGCAGACACGTTGAAGGTCTTTTTCGCCTTTGCCTTACCAGTAGAAGCACTGAAGTTGCCCAATGTGGCTATGCTGGAATTATCAACCCATATAATCTGAGGAGGTGTTTTATAAGTATCTGTTGCCTTTATCAACGATTCGCTCAATATGCGATTGAGACGCTGTACTCCTTCCTCTTTTGAGTTAGGCTGTACATGTTTGTTATTTTCTTCCATTTTCATTCTTTCGGATTATCAATTTCTATTTTCGTTACCATTCCAATGACCTCTTGTTTGTTTTGGAGCAGCCACTTGTCGATTTCTTCTCTATTAAAATACAGCATTTTTCCCCTTGGCTTATAGTGTGGAACTTCTTTTGCGGCTGTAAGTTTGTATAGCAGGCTTTCAGAAACACCAATATACTTACATGCTTCGTCAAACCCCAAGACGGTTTTGGTCTGCTTGACCATCTTCTCCAATTCCTCGATTCGCTCTATTAGTTTGTCAATAGGTCCCAAAGCCTCCAAACTGTCTTCTATTGCGACAATTCGCTCATAGAGTCTAAAATGTCTTTCATTCATGTGTCACGTACCTTAATTAAATTGTTTACAGACAGTAGCACGGTTATATTAGCCGTCTATTCTTTCTTTGTGTAGATAGTACATATTCCTCTGCTTCTCTTTGAATCTCGTTCTTCGATTTGCCCTTGGTTCCTTGAAGCCATTCATCTATCTCAGATTTGAGGAACATGATGCGTTTGCCTCTCTTGTGAAACGGTATTTCCCGATTGCTTGTCCAGCAATATATGGTATGCTCTACCGGATGTGTTGGGAGATAAGCACATAATTCAGCAACCGTAAACCATGTTTCTTCTTTTTCTGATTGAACAAGTTCATATATACCATCAATCTTGTCTTCTAATGATGACAGCTTTTTCAGTACCCCCGTTATAGCGTTGGGAATATCTTCAAATCTTATACTATTTTCTTCCATGCTAATTATTTTTTATGATTTTTGATGCAAAGTTATGGGGAGACTGTCACTAAATAGAAAAAGTAACGTGATAGTAAGGCAGTATCAACCAAACTATCACGTTTTTACTTTCATTTAGCAGAATTATTGTGATTTATTCCTCTCTTAATATCTGTTCGATGGATTTGCAGATGGCATATTGACTTGCTGTCATGGAAACGTTTCTTCTTATCCTTGAAAGAGAAGAGGAAAGACAACTTGAAGTTATGAATTTCTCTGTTCCATCCTTTTTGATACTGGTTAAGAAGCGACCTTCTCCCATGACATATTGCCAATTATTGTTTATCAAATGGTATTGAGCCATAGCGTCAAACAGTACGGCTACATTACGTACATTCTTTACACGGATAGATGCGTCCAAGTCGCACTTGAATAGGCGACACAACTCGCTACGCACATCACTGTTGTCGGCAAAATCAAATATGTCGTGACTTTGGACAAGTTCTACCAACAAATCCATCTGTCTGTCTGACAATTGGCATCCCAAAGTGAGGATGGACGATTTCTTTCGGGTAAGGATTGGCAGACCAGTACCCACATGTTGAAGAAACAACTCAATAAGTTCCTGCTTGGAATAATCTTCTTTTTTCTTGATTATTGACACACACTTAGAGTCTCTAAACAAAGTACCAATAATGCCAATTGCCATCTGTCGCGAGTTCTTACAACGTGCACAATCACAGTCAATATATTGGTGACTGCGCTCAAATAGTTCTATGAAGTACTCTGTCTTCATATGATTCTTTTCAGCTTGAAGATACCAACTTCTTGCGATCTCAAACAACTCATACAGTTCTCTGTAGAAGTCTTCTGTACACTCCACATGTTTGTGGACACGCTTGCTCTCTTCAAAAAGAGAGAAGCCAAAAAAGGCTGTCTTTTTTCATTTTTATCTGTTTATTGTTATAAATGTTTGGTTTCCACGAAAGGTTAAAGTGCCAAAACAATAGCATCATTACATAGAATGTTGAAAATGAAAGGCACTAAAAACCACCTGTACAATAAAGGACTTATTGATACAAGTGGTCTTCTATACTAAGTGCTTACAAATGATAATCACTATTCATCTATGTCCAACTTAAAAGCTTCTGTAGCTTCATCTTTCTTCTTGTCAATTACTTTTGCGTAGATTTGCGTGGTTTTTACATTGGTATGCCCTAACATTTTGCTTACGGTATATATGTCTGTACCGTTAGCCAATTGTAACGTTGCATAGGTGTGGCGGAAGCAATGAAAGGTGATGTGCTTGGTAATCCCTGATGCTTTTACCCACCGTTCCAAAGGCCTAGATATCCATGAAGGGTCAGGCAGTCCGGCAAACACCAACAGTTCTCCGTCTTTCTTGCGCTCACCGCAAAGCTTGTATGCCTGTGGCGATATAGGCATGTATTCAACGCCCTTAGTCTTCTGCTGAGTGAAATTGAGACGGTACCCACCATTGTATTCTTCAACCTCTGACCATTTAAGCTTTTGAATATCGCTATGTCGCATTCCTGTCAGTGCAGAGAACAAGGCTGCCCGTTTTAGTATATCATCACACGGAGTCTTTGCCAATATATTAAGTTCTTCCAGTGACAGATACTCTCTTCGAGCACTCTGAAACATGATATTTTTAGCCTTGGCAGCAATATCACAATTCAGATAGCCATCCACGAAAGCTTGTTTGAGTGCCGCCTTGAAGATAGAGAAGTACGTCGATGCCGTATTCCTTGAAATAGTTCCTTTCTTAGAACCACCCTGCGGTGCCTTTATCAAGAAGGAACGGAATGCCTCAATATACTTCATGTCAATCTGCGAGAACTGTATGTAGTCACACTTGGCAAACATTGACAACAGTGTGTGCAATCTGCGCCAGTTGACAACTATCGATTCTGACGCAGTTTCCTCTCTTTCTTTGATTAACTTCTCAATATACTCCAGAACATTGCATTTTGAGCGTTCGCTTTGTTCTGCCATTTCCATTTGCTGGTCAGTAAAGAGAGCCATGTTGTCGTACTCTTTTTGACGCAGGACTCGAACGCCATCCGCATAAAGGCAAGTTTCCATATCTTGCTTGGATTTACACTGAATAACGCCATTGTCATCTCGCTTGGGCTTGTACTTTATTCTACCAGCAACGGCTCGCTCGCTTCGTCGTTTATCCCATATAGGGGTAGTAATAGACCTCCTGAGATATTCACGCACTCGTTTGGGTTTGTCATTTCCCGTCTCATAAACAGGATAAGCTTCAAGATAGATGAACCACTCATCTCTCCACTCACTTTTCTTTAATTTGACGGAGACTTTAGTATAATCTAATCTTTTCATAATGGTTTTATATCTTTATAAAGTTTGTCTATTGATTCCTTGTGAGCATACACATAATTACCGATTTGCCGGGTCGGTATTGAGTATTTTCGTATATGAGCATACACGGTGCTGTCATCCAGATGAAATTTCTTGGAAATCTCACCTATTGTATAGCAATCCTCTGGTTCCATGCGGTACATGGTAACTGGTTTCCTTGGCTTGGTGTCAAGCGGAGACTGTCTTAACGGAAACAGATTCATTAGTTCTCCTTTGCATACAAGTCGTATTCCTTTCTCTGGCTCAATGAAGGAAATCTTTTTCATGTAGATGAGCCTATAAATGGTTGAGCGGCTTGCACCAAACATAGCATACGCTTCCGTTATGCTGATATACTCTTTAGACTTGGGCATATTGCTTACAATCTTGTCCAGTTCAAGTTGGCGTTTTTCTTCATCATGCTTACGCTTCCACGCCACCTTGGAGCATTTGGGTGAACAATACCAGGACTCCAAAGTCCTTGCGAAGAACTCTTCTCCGCACACAGGACATTTCCGTACTATCTTATACTTTGCTACTGCCATAATTCATTCATTTTGTAGTTCTTAATATCTATTCTTCTCATCATATCTACTTTTTCTTACAGGTACAAATAAGGTACAGATGTTTATAATAATAACGCAAAGATAGCAATATTATTGTGTACGGCCAAAAACAAGAAAAGCGTGTAACTCATTGAGCTACACGCTTTCCATTTGATATTGTATTCTTATTTCTCTATGTGCTTATTTCACTTCCTCGAAGTCAGCATCCTGAACGTTATCGCCATGCTTGCTATTATCCTGACCAGCATTCTGACCTGCATTCATATCAGGACCAGCCTGTGTACCACCTTGGGCACCCTGTTGTGCATACATTTCAGCACTTGCAGCCTGGAACGCAGTATTGATTTCTGCCATAGCCGTATCAATAGCAGCCAAATCCTGAGCCTTGTGAGCATCTTTCAGTTTCTGCAAAGCAGCTTCAATCGGAGCTTTTTTATCAGCAGGCAACTTATCACCTAATTCTTTCAGCTGATTTTCTGTCTGGAAGATTACACTGTCAGCCTGATTCAACTTATCAATCTTTTCACGTTCTTTCTTGTCTGCTTCTGCATTAGCTTCAGCTTCAGCCTTCATCTTTTCGATTTCTTCCTTGCTCAAACCGCTGGAAGCTTCGATACGGATTGCCTGTTCCTTACCTGTAGCCTTATCCTTAGCAGATACCTTCAAGATACCATTCGCATCGATATCAAATGTAACCTCAATCTGAGGAACACCACGACGAGCCGGAGCGATACCTGACAAGTTGAACTGGCCAATTGACTTATTCTGAGCAGCCATCGGACGTTCTCCCTGCAATACATGAATCGTTACTTCACTCTGATTATCAGCAGCAGTAGAGAATGTTTCACTCTTACGAGCCGGAATTGTAGTGTTAGCATCGATTAACTTCGTCATTACACCACCCAATGTTTCGATACCCATTGACAACGGAGTAACATCCAACAATACTACACCCTTGATTTCATCTGTCAAAACAGCACCCTGTACAGCAGCACCGACAGCTACTACTTCATCCGGGTTCACGCCTTTAGAAGGAGTCTTTCCGAAGAAATCTTCTACCAGTTTCTGTACAGCAGGGATACGAGAAGAACCACCCACAAGGATTACTTCATCAATGTCAGAGTTGCTCAAACCAGCATCGCTCATTGCTTTCTTACATGGTTCCAGACAAGCCTGAATCAATCCGTGAGCCAATGATTCGAATTTTGCACGAGTCAGAGTCTTAACCAAGTGCTTAGGTACACCATTTACCGGCATAATGTACGGCAAGTTGATTTCTGTGCTTGTTGAAGAAGAAAGTTCAATCTTAGCTTTTTCTGCAGCTTCTTTCAGACGTTGTAAAGCCATCGGGTCCTGGGTCAGGTCAGCGCCTTCGTCATTTTTGAATTCCTGTACCAACCAATTGATGATTACCTGGTCAAAGTCATCACCCCCCAAGTGAGTATCACCATTAGTAGAAAGAACTTCAAATACACCACCACCAAATTCAAGGATAGAGATATCAAATGTACCACCACCAAGGTCGAATACGGCAATCTTCATATCTTTGTGAGCCTTATCCAGACCGTAAGCAAGAGCTGCGGCAGTCGGTTCGTTTACAATACGTTTTACTTCCAGACCTGCAATTTGTCCGGCTTCTTTAGTAGCCTGACGTTGAGAGTCAGAGAAATATGCAGGAACAGTGATGACTGCTTCTGTAACTTCTTGTCCCAGATAGTCTTCAGCAGTCTTCTTCATTTTCTGAAGAATCATTGCAGAGATTTCCTGCGGAGTATACAGACGTCCGTCAATATCAACACGCGGAGTGTTGTTATCACCTTTCACTACTTTATAAGGAACACGTTCAACTTCTTTTTGTACCTGATCCCAATTTTCACCCATGAAACGTTTGATTGAGAAGATCGTACGTGTAGGATTAGTAATAGCCTGACGCTTAGCAGGATCACCTACCTTACGTTCGCCACCATCTACAAAAGCAACTACAGAAGGAGTTGTACGCTTACCTTCGCTGTTTGCAATTACTACAGGTTCGTTGCCTTCGAATACGGCAACACAAGAGTTTGTTGTTCCTAAGTCAATACCAATAATTTTTCCCATGATCGTTATTCTTTTTATTTATTATTATTCAATTTCTTTTTGTCCGGTTGTTTTCTTTCTCTTTGTAAGAGCTTTCAAACGGACGCTTATTAAAAAACAAACCATGTGCCAAAAAGAAATCAGACGGATACATGACATATTTTCTGCCAAAACGACAGTTTCAAATCTAAATTACTGCTGGCAGAGTCATACAGAAGCCGGGCAGCAACTGCTTCTTTAAACAAATGGAAACGGCTCTGGTTCAATAAAGAAAACGAATTCATCAGAAAGGAATAAAAAAATATGGGGCTGTGTCAAAACTAAGGCACATCCCCT
>NZ_KV804277.1:0-2156 GCF_001811315.1 Bacteroides sp. HMSC067B03
CTCCCTTGAAAGGTTGATTATCCACCAAACATTATCAATGTGCAAAATAAAAAATAAAAGTAGTATGGAACTGAAGCAATATCTTAAAACAAATTGCCACTGGGAAAATCGGGTAATCATAAGCCCGAATGAGCTTATGGCAATTTATTCTAAAGCAAACTACCAACCGACTCCAAAGTTGATAGATTTCCTTATTTATTTCTACAATCAGGAATTTCAGTTTCCAAAAGTGGATGTGCATTTTAATCTAAAGAAAACATTAAACGATAATCCGCATTACTTATTCTACGACCAATTTTGTGAACTACTCCATGTTTCGGATATTTGTCCTTTTGGGGAATACGAACATGGATATATGGTCTTGCTTGTTGATAGTAAAAACAACATATACGGCGTAATGGATGATTATGTTGAACGGTTTGGAAATGATTATTTCAAAATGCTAAATCAACTTTATAATCGGTAAGGCATTGATAACAAACAGCAGACCGACTGAATAAGCGGAACGCTGCCAAACATTATCTGCCCATAAAAAGAATGAATATGAAAATAGAATTAGAAAATTGCCAAAAAAGTCTTACTCTCAAAGATTTTGAAGAAATAGAGAGTAAATTGGGTTATGCCTTGCCGGAAAGACTGAAAGAGTTCTATTTACAATATAATGGAGGTTCTACGAAACAGACCGCAAGCATAAATAAATATCAAGAGGTGGAAATTGAAGATTTCTTCCCATTCAAATATAACAAGGATTTTAAGAATGACCCCAGATATACGGCAGAAGGCGAAACATTAGAGTTAAGAAAAGCTGGAGCTATATCTGATAGCATTCTTATTTTTGCTATGGAATCTACCGATGAAGGTCGGATTACCATAGACTTGGTTAATGGAAAGATCTATCTTTACCCTATTGTGGGGATGCAAGATGTAATCTTCAATTTTGGAGAGCCACGACTTGTTGCAAATTCAATAGATGATTTCTTTGACAATCTCGTTGTTTTGGACGGGCACAAAGCAATTCCAGCAATAGAAGAAATCGAAGAGGGACAAACGGAGACAGCAGGTGTAATGCCTGAACTTTCGGACTGTTCGGCTTCGCTAACAAAAGAAGATATAAAGAATTTTGAGGTTGAGTTGAATGTAAAGATTCCGGCAGGCATGAAGAACTTTTACCTCAAGTTCAACGGTGGTATGCCATCACCATATTGTTATCAACCGCAGGACGAGGATTTGGATCGGGTGGAGATAAATGCGTTCTTTCCGATAAAGGAACGCACCAATGCTTTTGAAACAATTGAAGTCATAGCCAAAGATATATGGAGTAGGAATTTAATGCCATGCAATCTGTTGCCTTTTGCTATGGATTCGGGTGGAAACTATTATGCGTTGAACTTGAAGAATAAAAAGATTTACTATTACTTGACTGACGAGTGGGACGAAAACGCTTCAAGAGAATACAACTTTGAAACAAATACTCGTTACATCGCCCAGTCATTCAATTACTTTATAAATCATTTTATCGAAGAAGAGGAATAAAGCGGGCAGATAACAAGCGGATCAATCTCCTTTAATGATGATTATCCACCGAACATTATAAACTCTGGATATAAAGATGAATGTATGAATAATCAATATGCAGTTTTAATAAGTAGTGAAATCCCAGAACTTGGAGAATTGGACTTACTGCGCTCAATTTGCCGAGAGTTGAATGGTTATATGGAAGATTACAATAACCAAATCAACTTAGATAATTTGGGAGATTGGAAACTTCTCATACAGATAAATCTTCGAAATACTAATGGGATTGGGATTTTCAAACGGGCAAAACGTTTCCCATCTAATAAAGAGTTTGAAATATCTATTTCTATACCAGTACCAAATTTGGAGGAAGCACGCTATGGAATATCCGATATGACGGGGATTTATATTCCTTTAAATATTAAAAACTTCTACATTCTTTCTCCATGCTTTAGTAAATATGATAATTTGTATCATTATATTCTTGAGAGTGCAAAACAAGCCATAGATGCAGCTTTTACTTATGGCTTTACATGTAACGGCAAAAGAATAAAGAAAAAAAGTTTATAACAAACAGCACTACCGACTGAATAAGGCGGAACGCTGCAAACCATTATAAACTCGTAAAATAAAAATATGAT
>NZ_KV804278.1:0-214 GCF_001811315.1 Bacteroides sp. HMSC067B03
ACCAGTTATAACCGATGTTCAATCGGTATCTGCTATGAGGGCGGACTGGATAAGAACGGCAAGGCAAAGGATACCCGGACGGACGCACAGAAGAAAGCGATGCGCGAGCTCGTTCAGGACATCTGCCACCGCCACGACATTATTGATATCCTCGGGCATCGAGATACCAGTCCGGACAAGAACGGGAACGGCATCGTCGAAAAATGCGAGTGGA
>NZ_KV804279.1:0-17403 GCF_001811315.1 Bacteroides sp. HMSC067B03
AAAATGAAAATCCCTCAGGTTTTTACATTGATCCCGATTTTTTATAGCCTTTCGACTTTTTATAGAAAAAAAGAACTGATTATAACTTTTTTATAATCAGTTCTCAAAGTGATTCAAGTAACGTTCTTTAATCGCCTGATTATTAATTATTTGCATAATTGTATAGCCTACAATATGCCTACATTTCTTGTCTATTACAGGTTATTTCTTACTTAATAAGACTTGTATTAGACGTTCTTTCTCTTCAATTATTCTTTCTAAATCAGCTATTTTTGCATCTTTATCAAGTTCATTTGATTTTATCCCAGTTATGGGAATATTATCAAAGAATACACCTACAGGAACCTCTAAAACCTTTGCTATTGCCTCAATGGTTTTTGTATTCGTTGATCCATTCCTAACAATAGCCTGTATACTACTATCTTCTTTTCCTATGCGTGAAGCAAGTTCTCGTATAGTAATTTTCTTTAATTCACATAATTCTCTTATTAACAAGAAATTAGCCATATTATACCTTTGTTATAACTTTTATTAACGTGAATTTTATTCACCTGTGGTAAAAATAATTATATCTTTGCTATGTAAAGTTAATAATAAAGAGTATATTTATCATAAAAGTATGACGAAAAAAAAATTAAAAAGAAATGATGACGGCGAGAAACTAAGAATGTACCTTTTGAGTTTGCCGGTAAAAGAATCTTCTGAAATGTCCCTTAAATTGGCAGAAGCATGCAAAGTACCATTACATACCGTTCGTAATTGGCGGGGTAGTCATTGTCGTATTCCCGAACTTGCAAAAGATAAGATCGAGGAAGTAACAGGCGTGAAAATTTTCCATAGTGAAAATATTCTCCAAAAGAAAAGCGAATAAAAACCGGGGCGGCTTTTGTCGCTCCATAGAATAACCGCCGGAGTATGGAGATAACCCCGAAGGGCGAAAGCGGGTGTTATTGGTAGTTCGATGCTATCCTCCGGCACAAAAAAGCATAAATAATTATGTATGAAGGGTTAAAAGTAAATTTTTGGTTATGGCATATTGTAGGCGGTGTTTACGGATATAAAGAATTAATAAGACTTCCTCGAAAGCAAAAGAAAGCATTAAAGAAAAGTATTTTGCAGGATATTATTACAGTAGATAGAACCTATGTAAAAGAGTGTCCGCGGCCTAAGAAATTACCAACATTTAGTTATAAACAAATCAGTAATGAAGAAGAAAACAGTAACAATATTGGCGATAGCTCATTCTAAGAGAGTGTGTGATCCTCAACCTGAATTTATTGAT
The DNA here is from genome assembly GCF_001811315.1 of Bacteroides sp. HMSC067B03. Lineage (NCBI taxonomy): Bacteria > Pseudomonadati > Bacteroidota > Bacteroidia > Bacteroidales > Bacteroidaceae > Bacteroides > Bacteroides sp. HMSC067B03. The sequence continues at coordinate 1,283 of NZ_KV804279.1, forward strand.
CGAATGGAAGTTCGAAAGTTAGTAATAAACGCATATAGAGCTGGATATAATAAGGCGAAAACAGAAGAATCAACTAACTCATAACAAATTAGAAATGAAATCAACAATTACTACCCCCGATGAATTAACCACGCTACGAATAGAAGGTAGTAGTGGAACCTATAAAATATTCAGCAGTTTCCGCCCCATGGAATCCCCTGCGTTCGTGGATGCGGTAGACAGGAAGTATAATCTGGCGGAGATTAAGAATCTTTCCGGCGGAAAAGGTTATTTCCTGGTACACTTGAACAGAGAGCAGCAGGAAACCATACAGGAGGATTTAAACGCTATACTTTGCGATAGTGTACCGTGTCTTCTGTAAACTAAGACAATTTTAACGAAATGCCATGAAAGAAGACAGACGCCTAAGAAACCTACGTTATCAGATGCGGAAGAAAGGTTACCAGTTCGATACGAAGAACCTGGTGGCCATTATGCCTTCACATGACAAACGTTCCCTTCTCCAGGAAAGGAGATTAAGCAAATTCGGTTTTTCAATTCAGTATAACATGTTTGAACAATGAAAGATAAAAATTTAAAATACATCGCCCACGCTATTATCGTGGTTGCCTTTATGGGGCTGATTGCCTTTGTCATTTATTATACGGGTAAAACCGCTTTTCTTTGGCTGTTATTATTCGTTTTCCTGTATCAACCTTGGGGAGACTTGAAAACAGAACAGAAGGAAAATAACGAAAAATAAGTAACTACGTAACTTTATAACGATGATAAAGGCAGAAGACATCTACAAAGTAACCAACAACGGGCTGGATATAATTCTACATTATTATCCGCAAGCCCGGGATTGTGTCGGAACCAACCGCCATTTCAAACGCCGGCCGTCAGAAGACGACGCGTCGGCCTGTATCAAGCTATTCGGAAAGGAAGGTTCCCAGCAGGTTTATAAGGTAACGGATTTCGGCGATACCGGAACGGCTCAAAGCCCTGTCGATATCTGCATGTATGAGGAAGGCCTCCGGTTTAATGAGGCTATTCTTAAACTTGCGTCCATGTACAACGTAACCGATGAACTTAATCGTAACGTAAACAAGCCGGATATCCGTAAGGTTCCGGCCTCCCAGGATCAGAAAGACGGTACTAAAATTTTCGAGCTTGCCGATCATCTTACCCCGGAGCAGTTACGCATACTCGGCCCCCGTGTCACCCAAGAGAACGCCGAGGCCCTGCACTGGTATTCGGCCAAATATATAGGGTATGTAAAAAATCGCGAAGTAACTTATAAATACGCGACTGCGACATACCCTATCTTTATGCGCGAATGTCTGGTAAAACCGGCCGAAGGTGACACGCCCGAAGTGAAGTTCTATAAAATATACGAGCCTTTGAATCCAGACAAGCAGTGGCGTTTTTCCTACACCCCGGAAGGTGTCAAGCCGAAGGACTATATAAACGGCCTTTCCGAACTGAAAGCCTTATACCGTGAATTTAATTCCAGGGAAGAAGCCGCCTTTAAAAAGAATCCGGCCAATGCAGAAAAGCCCTATAAGGAGCAGAAGCTGCAGGAGGCGTTTATATGTTCCGGAGAGCGCGACGCCCTGTGCGTTAAATCGCTGGGCTTTTCTCCGGTCTGGTTTAATTCGGAATCGTACAAACTTTCCGAACAGGACTATAAAGAGATCATGAAATACGTTGAAGTTCTGTATAACATACCTGATATCGACACGACGGGCAGGGTGAAGGGTACGGAACTTGCACTACGCTTTATTGATATCCACACGATCTGGCTACCGGCCTGGCTTAACACTTACCGGGACCAGCGGGGCAAACCCCGTAAAGATTTCCGGGACTTTATGGAATTAAGAAGCAAGAACGAAGATTTTCGTAACCTTATGACGCTTGCCATGCCCGCCAAATTCTGGTATTCCAAGTTTAACGAGAAATCTCGGCAATGGGATCACAACATCGACGCGGACTGCCTTCACTACTTTTTACGTCTTAACGGTTTCTATTCGCTTCATGATGAAAATTCCAGTTCAACGAAATACATCCGTATTACCGGCAATATCGTAAAACTGATAAAGGCAAAGGATATCCGGAAGTTTATCCGCGGTTGGGCCCAGGATAGTTTTTTATCCCGCGATATAAGAAACCTTATTTTGAACAGCCCCAAACTATCAGATACAGCCCTGGACAATTTGCAGGAAATAGAACTGGACTTTACCAATTATACCCATAATACACAGATGTTCTTCTTTCCCGGTTGCAGCATGGAGGTAAGCGGTACCGGTATAAAGGAACATCCGGCCAACGGCAGCACATTATCCCACTACGTTTGGGAAGAAAACGTACTGAAACACAAAGTTCGTCTTATGGAAGACATGTTCACTATTTCCCGTAAAAAAGACATAGAGGGCAACGATGTGTTTGATATCCAGATAAATGCCGTTCCGTCTAACTTTTTCGGTTATGTAATCAATTCGAGCCGTGTTTACTGGCGTAAGGAGCTGGAATATAATTTCGATGATAAGAGCGTAGGAGAAGCGGAATCTTACCGGGAAAAACATAAATTCGATATCGAGGGGGAAGGCCTCACGGCGGAAGAAGTGGCCGAACAGAAAAAGAACCTTATCAATAAGATATTTACTATCGGTTATATGTTGCACCGGTATAAATCCCCTTCCCGTGCCTGGGCACCGCAGGCCATGGATAACAAGATCGGTGAAGACGGGGAATGTAACGGACGTTCGGGCAAATCATTCATGTTCAAGGCCCTTTCCTACTTTATGAAGACCGTCAAGCTTTCCGGCCGTAATCCTAAACTAATGGATAACCCGCACGTGTTCGACCAGGTGAACCAGCATACCGACTTTATTCTGGTGGATGATTGCGACCGGTATCTTAATACGGGCCTGTTTTACGATATCATCACGTCGGATATGACCGTGAACCCGAAGAACAACCAGTCGTTTACTATACCGTTCGAGGAATCGGCCAAGCTGGGATTTACAACCAATTACGTTCCTATTGATTTTGACCCGTCTACGGAAGCCCGTTTGCTGTACCTGGTATTCTCCGACTACTACCACCAGCGTACGGAAGATAACGACTACCGGGAAACGCGTTCTATCCGGGACGATTTCGGTAAGGATTTGTTTTCTAAGACGTATTCCGAAAACGAGTGGAACGCCGATATAAATTTCTTCTTGCAGTGCTGCCGTTTTTATCTTTCTCTTTGTGAGGAATCCGTTAAACTACTTCCGCCCATGGAAAACATTATCAGGCGTAAATACAAGGCCGATATGGGCAATAATTTCGAGGACTGGGCGAACTCTTATTTCTCTCCGGACAGCGAGCACCTGGACAGTTTTATCGTCCGTGAAAAGGCCTTCGCCGATTACAAAAGTTTTTCCGGTGTGAATAAAATTACGATGCAGCGTTTTACAAAAGCCCTCAAAGGCTTTGTGGCCCTTTGCCCTTACATTGACGAACTCAACCCGAAGGACCTTTGTAACTCCCAGGGGCGCATCGTCCGCAAGGATAACGACGGCAAGGCCGCCGACATGATTTATCTACGTTCGTGTAGTACGGCGGAACCGGCTGTCGGTGGTGAAACGGAACCGACCGATCCGACACTCATGTTTGTACCTGATGAACGACCGGAGGAATGAATAACGCGCATTTGAAATTAAACAGCATGTCCGAGTTTACCGCGCTCTGGAACAGTGGCGAGAGGTTCCGGAAATTCGCCGAACAGGTCTACCGCTATCTGGAGCGTATGAAACCCGGTACCGTCCTGGTGCTGGAACGCTATTCGGGCGAGCAGCTCGAATGGATCATCAAAACGGCCTGTGTTTTTATCCTGGAGGGCAACAACTCCCTGGAGTATGAATTTAACGAAGACTATACGGCCGTCGTGCACCGCCATGTGGACCCGGACGTAAAGAAATGGATTTTAAGCAGATGCAAACACCGTGTATAAGACGAACCGAAGCCGGTAAACTACGAAAAGAGGGACCAGATACGAAAGTGTCGGTCCCTCTTTTCGTATGGAAACAAAGGTGTCCGTTCGTCTTCCCTCCCCATACCCCACCTCTATTTCATACAAAATTTTAGTAACCTTGTAACCTTTGTTTGCTTGAAAGAAAAAAGTCTGAAAATCAAATAAATAAATAGGAAATAAAGGTTACGAAGTTGCAGTTACAAAACGGTTACAAACTTTTCCGGTTTGTAACACCGGCCTTTTTATCTTCTACCGGTAAGCCCGGTTACAAACTGTTTTCCTGCCATTTTTTTGTAACGGGAATTAGTAACGTTGCTAAGTTGCTAAGATACAATATCTTATCTTTAACGGTTGCCCGGTTACGAAATTACAAAAATTTAGTACCGGATTATATTAGAACAGCCTGGCGGAGAAAATGTCGGAGGCGTGGTGGCAAGGAAAGGCACATTATAATTATTCTCCCGGAGTATATTTATCAAAATGACGGCCGAAAGCCTACATTTTTCTGTAAATATCAGAACAACAGCGTATAAAGGGATATCTTTGTCTTTAAAAAGGAATGTTATTGTTATGATTACCACCCGAATACAGATTGAATCCTACCTGGCCGAGTACGTCCGGGGCAAATATTACGACGAAACGGTCGGTACCGTCCGTTTTCCTTCTTCGTCCGATATCTATGTGACTATTTACGATCTTATGGAGAAACGGCCGGTTAATTGTTCGGCTGACCGCGGCAATCTGGAGTTTATGCTGCCTGACCGCCGGGAGGCCAATTTTGCCGGCGGCAAGTCTCCGGAACAGTTTAATTACATTTCCGTACGTGGTACCGTCATTCTTGAAAAGCGTTTGCGTGCCCTGATGTGGGCCGAGCTGCACGAACTCATGGACGAAAACAAGCATCTGCGCGGAATCGAGTTTAAGGAAACCGTTTTTACCTTCCTGAAAAAGTATGATATATCTTCCATTCAGGAAGACGGGTTACTGAAAAACTACCAGCGGTGGCGGGACAGTTTCAGGCGTAAGAAGAAAAGGGCTTATAACCGAAAAAAAATGTAAAAAAGCAAGTTATTTTTTACCTACCAACTGTATCTGTTTGTCCTTTTTTGTCCGGTTTTTGGCTGAAAAACGTCCGAAAAATGCTGAATGTTTGATTATCAATACTTTATATCTGTAATTATGTCAAGAAAGTTAATATCCGCCGCCCATAGCCTGCAACTGGTTCCCGTTTACGACATTATTCATTTTGGCGTCGTGCGTTCGAAAGTCGTTATCCGCTCAATCGGAAAACCTGATATTCTTACGATCGTACCGGGAACCTTAAAACCAGGTGACAGCAAAAACGAAGACGTCTATACTAAAAAACATACCTTCAAACTTGCCGACGTGTCCCAAAATAAGACGCTTTATCTGGAAAACCTGAAAGCGACACCCTTTGTCGCTCTTTATATTGACGAAACGGGTAATACCCGTGTTTCCGGTTCTCCCGATTACCCGCTTACCTTTTCTTTTGAAATCGGCGGGGGGCTGTATAATTGTACCCTGTCCGGTACGGGTCCGGGCGTTGATGCGTTCCTGTAGGTTCCTTTCAGTCCTTCTCTACCTATTATATAGGCGTTTTCTTTGCCGTAAAAAAGAGAACGTGGACAAAATACAGGAGATTTTTACAGCACCTTGGGCAATCGCTGATAATGATTATTACCGGTTGCTTTCTTTACTTGTGCCGTGTGTTGCAGCTGGCAACCTGGATGCGATCGAAAAACGGCTTAACAATAATAAAATAACCGCTTACGCTACTACGCCTTACCTTGCCAACCGGTGGGAACTGGACGACGACACGCTGCCGGTTGACAGCGTGGCCGTCATTATCCTGGAAGGTACCTTGTATTCCTGGGAGACTTACCGCCTGGAAAAGCAGCTCCGGGATGTTTTCGATAATCCTAAGATTTGCGGTGCGGTACTCTGGATCAATGGGCCGGGCGGCATGGTCGCACATGTGGACCTGGCGGCTAAAATGATTGCCGAATCTTCCAAGCCTATAGCTACCTATGTGGCCGGTACCATGGGGAGTGCCCATTTCTGGCTGGGAACCGCCGCCGGTAGAACCTTTATCGCTTCCCCTATGTGTGAAGTCGGTTCCGTCGGGATCATGCTTACTTACCAATCTTTTAAGGAATATTTTAGGAAACAGGGCATTGATTACCGGGAAATCTATCCGGATAGTGCCGATCTGAAAAACTATGAAACCCGCGCGATTGAAAAAGAGAACAACGAAGAGCCTATAAAACAACGTCTGGCAGTCATGCACCGTATTTTCTGTGATGCGATCAGTCGGAATCTGGGTATTGCCTACGATCCGGAACTTCCCCTTTTCCGGGGACAGATATTCACCGGCGACGTAGCCGTGGCAAACGGTTATATAGACCAGTTCGGTACGCTGGAAGACGCTGTAAAGTGGGTACTGGCACAGGCCACCGTCAGAAAAGTAAATGAGATGTATAACATATAGTATTAACTTCAAAATTTTGTATATATGAAATTTAAGAGCTTTTCCGCTCACATTCTGGCCCTGCTGGGGCTGTCGGAATGGAGCAAGGTAGAGGACAAAAACTCTATCACGGTCGAGGAAGTGGCAAAACTGAAAAATTACGGTTTTACCGAAAAATTCCTCACGGACTTTAAAGCGTCCCTCGAAAACGATTTCCAGGACGAATCCGAAGACGGGAACCAGGGAGAGGAAACCGAGGAGCCTAAAACTACCGCTTTCCTTCGTGGTTTGTTGGGTGACACTGCGGCACGTCTGACACAAGCGCAGGAACAGCTTGAAGCCTTGCAGACGCAACAGCGTGACGAGAACCGGAACAACACCGCGTTAATTGCCAAGAAGGATGCCGAAATAACAAAGCTTTCCGGTATTATCGCTCAACTTTCGGCCGCTGCGGAAGATGATCCGGGCAAAGGGAAACAACACAACGCCCAGGCGGACGGTAAGGGGAAATTCAATCTCCAGGACGAAAAGCAGCTGGGGGGCTTGCAGGGTGAAATGTTCTCACTGGAGGATCGCCCGTATAACCTTCGCGCTAAAGCTGCGTTAATGGAGGCTGCCGGTTTTGAAATGATCGCTCTTCCGAAAGCAAGTTCCATTGACTACAGCCGTTTGAAGGAGGACCTCGGGGCCTTTTACCGTATTCCCTGGCAGCAGCGTTTGCAGTCGTTTTTAATGGAACTTCCTTCCATTGAAAGTATTTTCCCGCTTGAATCCGGTTATCAGGATTTGGCTACGCTGGTTAATATCTGGCTGGGTGAGTTTTCACAGGCCGGTAATGAGGAATCCGACTTCGATAAGGTGACTAAAGGTTCCTACGAGTTCGACGATGAAACCCTGCGCATGTTCAACGTGATGTTTGCACACCGTTTCAAAAATTTAAAGGCCCTGGAGAAAACCTGGATCGGCACTTTGAACAAGGAAGGTTCAAACCCTATCAAGTGGTCTTTTATCGAGTACATCCTGGCCGAAACCGCCAAAAAGTTGCATAACGAGCGTGAACAACGCCGTATTAACGGAATCCGTAAGGACCCGAATCTGAACGAACCCGGCAAAGCACTTGCTGCAGCCGACGGGCTGTATGAGTTCATCAGCAAGAAAGTGAACGGACATACCGATATCAATAACGGAAAACTCGTTTACCAGATCAAGCCGTTCGAGCTGGGAGAACTTACCGAAGCAAACATCGGTGAAAAAGTGTACAAAGGTACTTCCATGATCCCGGCGGTTCTTCGTGACAGCGGTAACCTGGCACTTTATATGCCTTCGCACTTTATTGTATTGTATCATAAATACAATGAACTGCATTACGGGCAGAACCAGGATTACAAGGCTAATATCATGTATGTAAAGGAATATCCGGCGGTGAAGATTATCCCGGTTCCCAATGCTGACAACCACCACCGTATCTTCTGGACGTTTGAAGGTAACATTAAAACCTACGAGGATAAGCCGGGTGAAATGACGGCTTTCAACTTGGAGCAGGAAGACTGGAGCCTGAAAGTCTGGAGTAACTGGCGTGAAAGTATCTGGGCTATTGCCGTGGGATTCAAGTACACCAAGAAAGAAGATATGGACTATACGCGCCAGATGATCTTCTGTAATGAGTATGACCGCCCGGCGTCTTACTTCGTGGATGCTGACAAGGACAAGAACCCGTCGGCCAAACTTCATACATCCATTGTTACCGTAGCCAATACAGCCGAATTTGCTATTACCGATATTGAAGACGCTCCGGTAGGTGCGGTTATTTCCCTGAAATGCGGAAGCGTGGATAAGGGTGTTAAGATCGAGAAAAGCGGAAACTTTGAACTTATTTCCGATGCCTGGCAGCCCGGTAAGGGGGACGTTATCAAACTGATGAAACGTGCCGACGGTAAATTTATCGAGATTGGTCGCGAAAACGCTTCTTCCGATGCGTTGCAGTTTGCGCCGGATGAAACGACACCTTCCTTGCTTGACGGTGAAGTATTCGTTACCGGTGTAAATACAAAAGCAACGGCAATCACTAACTTTACCGATGCAGAAGCCGGAATCGTTTACACGATTTACGGAAACGGTTCTGAAAATGCTTCTACCATTGCCAGCGGTGGAAACTTTGTTTTAACCGAAGCTATAACGCTTTCCGAAGGCAAGTTCATCAAATTGGCGAAAGCCGCTGACGGTAAATTCTACGAAGTGGCAAGAGGCTAAATTAATCGGAAGGGGTACTTTATCCCTTCCATTTTATAACCTTATAAATCATTAAGTTATGACATACTTAAAAGCAAGCGTAAGAAGGCCGGCCGGCAATCCCGGTAACGGTATTCAGCCCAAGGATCAGCTCGTAATTTACGACGTTGACGATATTCTTTCTTTTCCGCAGAGAAATGAGGCCGGCGTGGTTATTGAGGATGACATCGTAATGAAGGCGGGGCGTTATGCGATTGGTATTTACCTGACACCCGGTACCGCTGAAATCAGTTCCAACAGTGACGGGGAAACCGACGCCGAAGGTTATACGCCTTCCGTTAAGTTCAATCATCCCGGTAACGAACAGGAGATTCGCGAGTTTAAGACAAACTGGCTGTCTAAAAAATGTATCGTTGTGCTTCGTTATTGTAGTGGAAAGCCTGCCGATCTGATCGGAACGCCCTGTAACCCGTGTAAGTTATCCGTTTCTTATACCGGTTCCAATGAATCGAATACGAACGAACTTACTTTCACCCAGATCAGCAAGGGGGATGATATCGCCATTTACCGGGGTACCGACACCCTGGAAGAACCAGTGGCCGTAGTGGAAGCCGAGGCCACGGATATAGATTACCAAACGGACGGGCAGTACCAGCTTTCCGCAGGTGCGGCCAAAATAGCTGGTGTTACCGGTGGAAGTCATGGATCGGTAATTACCCTTATGGGATGTTCGGGCGTTGCGCCAACAGTGGAAAAAGGCGGTAATTTCCTTCTGAAAGGCGGTAAGACGTTTACCGCTTCCGAAGGTTCCCAACTGACATTGCGGGCGTTTAATGACGGTTCGGAGGCTATGAAATGGATTGAACAAAGCCGTTATGAGGCGTAAGTAAACGGCTTTCATATCATTCAAAGGGTGACCGGCAGCACATGCCCGGCCACCCTTTGTCCTTTTTGGGGGTAATTGCCTTTTTTTTCTTTGTATCATCAAATTTTATATAGTATGAAACAGGAAATTATTACCTATCTGGCCGGTCCGCGTAACTTTATTCAAGGCGTGGAACTGTACGAGAAATACGGTATCAACCGTATGCTAAAGAAGTCATTCCGCCGGCAGGGAGAAACGGAAACGATGAAGGCCATTCTTTTAGAGGAACTACGGAAACTGGCCGGGCTTTCCGAACGTGAATTTAAGACGATCCGGCGCAACTCCAAACAGCCGGCCGCGGTAAAAATGGAACCCGCCCGGCAGGAAACGGCCAAAACACCGGTAAAATACAGCGATGATTTGCTGCTGGAACTTGCCGAATCTTTCGGCGTCAGCGTGGAAGAACTCGTTTCGTCCGATTTCCGGGATAAGGTTCTTTCCATGGATGAAAATGCCGACCGTGTGGAAGAGCTGGAAGAGGAACTGGAAGAGGCGGAGAAACGATACAAGGCGGCTCCGGAAACCGTAACCAAAATGATACGTTTCCGCGAGAAATTTACCTTCCTGAACTCTCCGGATTGCCCCGACATTCTGAAAATACTTGTTTCCGACATGTTCACCGCATACGGGAAGTATAAGGAGGCTTTCGCCCGTCTGGAAGCTACGCCGGATGATGTCAGTTCATTTTCTACAGCACAGGAAGCGCAGGCGGTTGTGGAAAACTTCATTGCTAACCGCGAAATGTGGGACGAGCTGGAATATTACCGGGAAAACGGAAAGATTCTGGGTAAATGTGAGAAGGTAAAAAGTTTGTCCGTCCGTAAGGGTGTCGAGAACCTTTCGGATATCGACATACAAAAGGCACTGAATAACGCCCGTGCCAACCTTTCAAAGAACAAGGCGAAGTTGGAACAGGCCGGGGATGATGAGAAGAAGAAAGCGAGTGCCCTTTCACTGATCCAAAAGTGGGAGACTACACAAAAGGCCATAGAGGAAGAAATCGAGGCGCGAAAAAAAAAGTAGTTGAACTTATTGCCACTTTGACAGGAAAACGGCAACGGATCATGAAGGACCGGGGCCGTTTTTCTCACCCTTGCGACCGCTCGGAGCTGGGGCACCAGCTCAAGACATTAACCCTCCGGATAGAAAAAGAAGAAAGCCGGCTTAAACAACTTTCCAATGATAACAAACCAAATTTATAACGAGGATTGCCTGGAGGCGTTGAAACGTGTTCCGGACAATTCTGTGGATTGTATAATAACCGATCCGCCTTATTTCCTGGGAATGACACATAACGGGCAGAAAGGCAGTTTTAAAGATTTGTCTATCTGTAAACCCTTTTACCGAGATTTGTTTCAGGAGTTTAACCGGGTGAAGAAACCCGGTGCTTGCGTGTATTTTTTTACGGACTGGCGCGGATATGCTTTTTATTATCCGTTGTTTGACTTGTATTTAGGCGCGTCAAACATGCTCGTTTGGAATAAACAGTCGGGGCCGGGTAATCATTACGCCTTTATACATGAACTTATTTTGTTTCATTGTGGAAAGGGTGTTTCTATTGGTGCCACAAACATAATAGATAATATCCGTTCTTTTGCGTCCGGTGCTAAACTGGTAGAAGGTGAAAAGGTTCATCCCACGCAAAAACCGGTAGCGTTGATCCGTAAACTGATTGAAGACAGTACAAAACCGGGCGATCTGATCCTGGACACTTTCGGCGGTTCCAGTACTACGGCCGTGGCATCCATTGAAAGCGGCCGGAACTTTGTTTTAATGGAACAGGACGAAATTTATTATTTCACGGCACAGAAACGAATAAAAGATGCGTATGAACGATTTAACGGTGGTGGATAGTATTTACCTGGATGCGCAGCAAAAAGAGGATGTACGGCGTTTGTCTTCTTTAGGGTATTCCCCGAAAGACATAGCCGTTTCCCTGGGGCTTTCTCCGGAAAATGCCGGGCTTTTTGTCCGGGATGCGGAAACGGTGGGAACTTCTGTTAACTTCCTGATCCGGGAAGGGATTCTCGTAGCACGTGCCGCCCCTGAAATAAAACTCCATGAGGCGGCGGAAGGTGGAAACGTGGAAGCTATAAAACAGCTGGAGGCCGTACGGAAAAGACATACTTTTGAACGTTTAATCGAACAAATGGATGACGACGAATTTAATTAAGCCCTCACGAATAGACTTTGACAAGGTGGATATCAACCAGATTCAAAGGATTCTTTCTACCGGTACGCTGGAAGCACTCGCGCCCGATGAAAGGGAATATTACAGCCTTATGGAAATGGTACGGGGCCTTCGTGCCCGTATGCGTATAAATGGCAAGTTGGTGACAAAGGCCGGTATCATCCGCCTTTTAAAGTCGGAGCCTTACGGCCTTTCGGACTGGATGGCCCGCCAGGTGTACGCCGATAGTCTCAATTTCTTTTATACACAGGATAACGTACGCCCGCAGGCTTTCGCCAACCTGTATGCGGAAAAGGCCGAAAATTGGGCGAATACCGTCTTTCTTATGGGTAATGTAAAGGAGGCTAAGAACCTTCTGAAACTGGCGGCGGAACTTCGCGGATGTTATAAGGACCAACAGACCGAAATACCGGAGGAACTGCTTTCACAGAAAAGCACGGTTATTTATACTACCAGCCGTAAGGATCTGGGTGTTCCTGAAATCGACCGTAAGGAATTGGAAGAGTTTATCGACGCGATACCGGAAATTCCTGTTATTGTACGTGATAATATAAAAGAGGATGCGCGTATTAAAGCTTTTGATCTGAAAAAACGTATGTTGTATGATATCAAAGAGTTCGGGGAAGATAACGAAGGTGAGTAACGCCGATGATGTAGAAATAAAATACGGTCATATAATCCAGGTTCTGACGGACTGGGTCGATACTACTATCCTTGTATCTATTGACGGCCGCGGTATGGCTAAATCTACCGTTATACAAGCCAGGCGTTCCGCCCGGTGTGTGGAAGAAATGCCCGGCGGTGCGTTCGCTTTTGTTGCCAATACCTACAGTAACCTGGAAGATAATATAATGCCGGCCGTACAGAAGGGCTGGCAACTTATGGGCCTGATCGAAGGGGTACACTATGTAAAAGATACCCGCCCGCCTGAATCCTGGCGGCGTAAATGTTCGGTTATCGTAGATGATTACAAGCATGTTTATAGCTTCTGGAACGGATGTGTTATTTTCATGGGATCACTGGATAACCCTTCATTGCTTGCCGGAAAGTCTGTAATACATCTGTTTTATGATGAAGCGAAGTACGATAAGGAAATGAAAGTAAACCGCGCTATGCCTATTCTTCGCGGTGATGCGATCACTTACGGACATTCCCATTTGTTCCTGGGAATAACCATTACTACCGATATGCCGGATATCGACGAAAACGAGTACGACTGGTTTTTCCGGTATGTCAAGCAAATGGACCCGGAACGGATCATTAAGATAGTGCAGGCGGCAAGTGTACGTAATGACTTGATAATTTCCCTTTTACGGGAACAAAGAAAGAACAGGCCTTCCCCCTTGAAACTGAAACGTTTGAAGCGGGATATTGAATATTACGATCGTGCTTTGTTGAAGTTGAGAAAAGGGCAGACGTTCTTTCTTAACGCTTCTTCATTCGCTAACGTTGAGATACTTACGATAGAGTATTTAAAGCGGTTGTATAATGGTACGCTGGAGCTTCACGAATTTAAAAAGTCGGTGGTTGGTATGCGTCCCGGTCTTCGCAGGGATTTACGTTTCTATGTGTTGTTCGGTGAAGGACATAAGTATTATAACGGTACCATGTCCGGGGAAGCCGCTTACAGCTCGCGGGAACTCCGGTACTTGCACCATGATAAAGCGATTGAAGGCGGTATGGACTTTGGTAATATGCTTTCTTTGGTGATCGGTCAGCCGGACGGTGCTTATTACCGGGTACATAAGAACTTTTTTGAGATACCGCCGGGCTGGTTCCGGGAGATCGCCGACCAGTTCCTTACTTTCTTCCAGAACCATGAGTATAAAGAACTTGATTTGTATTATGACCGTGCAGGTAATAACTTTGAGAAGCAAAAGGAAGATTACGCGGGTAAGATAAAAGACGCCATAGAAAAAGACGGCAGCGGGAACCGTACCGGCTGGATCGTAAACCTGAAAAGCCGTAAACAGGCAGTTATCCGGCAGGATGCGGAATACGACTTTATGCAGGAACTTATGGGCGGTACCAACAAGAACCTGCCTATCCTGTTGGTTGATGCGTTGAATTGTAAAGAAATGGTTAGTTCCGTAGAAAAGGCAAAGGCAGAAATCAAATACCGGGGTAACTCTAAAGTAGTGTTCAAAGTGAAGAAGTCCGAAAAGCTGGCACCGAAAAAACTACCGATGTTATCCACCAACTTCTCCGACGCTTTCAAATACTTACTGATGCGCCCCGGCTGGATAGCTTTAGTACGAGGCAAGCGGACGCTGCAGGCCGATTCGTTTGTAGATCAATGGATAGAGAACAGGCACAAAAGGTAATTGCCTTGTAACGCTGGAAATTCGGTTTTCCGGCGTTTTTTGTGTTACCAGGTTACGGGTACCCCTTCCAAGAGGTCATATTTCACCTTTTAGGGGGAGGGCAACTGCTTTCCGACTTCTGAGCGGCTCGGTCTTCGGAAGGTGTCATTTTTTTAGTTTTTGAAAATTTCTCCGGTTTTTGACTGTTTTTCAGTCATTTATCTGCATTTAGGCCAAAATTTTACGCGAAAAAGCGCGTTTTTTATGCGTTTTTACTCGTTTTTTACCCGTTTTTGGGTGAATTACCGTGTATTTTGGGGCGGTTGCCTTTCGTTTTTGGGGATAATATTCTTTATAAATGTACATATTTAAGTATTTTTGCAACCGTCAAAATTACACTGCATATATAACCGTCAGAACTTACGGGTGGTACACACGAAAGTACACACTAATTTTAAGTTACTGATATGAAGCAATTATTATTAACTATCGTGTTGGCTGTTTTAGTAGTAGCAGCTACAGCACAAGAAACTCGAAAAACGTTTTGCCAAATTGTTGGTACCGGGAAAGTATTAAGTGCTAAGATACGCGTTCAAATTGATTTCGGGCAAAAGCGTTCTTATTGGAACCAGTATAAAAACTTTATGGTAGATGAAACTGGTAAGAGAATAGAGTTTTATTCTATGGTAGACGCTATGAATTATTTAGCTAAATTTAGGTGGAAATTTGAGCAGGCGTATGCTGTTACCGTGGGGGGAGAAAATGTGTATCATTGGTTATTAAGTAAAGATATAGTTTCTGATGATGAAATACGCGAAGGTATTATAACACAGAAAGATTTTGAAGACATGGAGAAAGAGGCTTTAAAGGCACAGGAAAACAATACCCCCAATAATGATAGCATTTTAGATACCGAGGAAGCTATAAGAAAGCGATACGAATAGTAAAATATAAATTAACGCTCGCCTATTTTGGCGGGCATTTTTTGTTACGAAGTAACGAATCGTAGAGTCGATAAATTTTCTTTTATGATAAACTTTTATTAACGTTTTTTTTTTTTTGTTCAGATTTTAATACCGACATTTGCCCCTGTCAAAATCATGTTGCTAATGCAACCCGTAGAGCTTCGGTTATTAGCTCGAATAAAAAACGGGCTTTTTTTAATGCCTGACGATTGTCTACTTTAAAATATTAGGCGGTTGCCTTTCCCTTTAAATTATTACCCGCTCTTCGGACGGTTAGCAATGTGGTTTTGACGAACTGGGGAAACGGTAACCGCCTTTCTCTTTTTAAGTCAAAACCACATTATTATGAAAAAAGAATTTCAAACTGGTACAAGCTATGTACCTTCGTTCCGTACTGGTAGCACGGACGTAAACACGATCCAACATCGTTATTTTCAGGAACTGAAAAAAGATTGTTCCGTAAATTCGGCCTCTGACGCTTATTACTTATCTGCTATCGCCTGGTTCTGCCTTACTTTTATCTTCCCTCCGGCTGTTATCGGTGCGGCTGTTTGTGTGTATCGGGCAAAGAAACTACAGAAGAAAGGAGGCCGAAAATGACATCTTATTTTATAGAGCTTAACGAGTATAAGCCACAGAATCGAAAATGTGCTGAAATGGCAGAGTTTGCAAACCAGTTTGGTAGTACGCTTTGCCCTGATAAGATTTCCTTTGATGCTTTTAAAACTGAACTGGAAGCAAAGGTAAAGGAGTTGAACGAGAAATACCCTAAAACAATGCCGCTGAAAATATCTTCCAGTAGCGGGTTTATTCATATAGACCAGGACACTAAAACACATAATAACGGCTGTGACAAGCCTGTAGCCTATTTTTTTATTTACCGGGTTAAAAGAATATATAGGTTTTCAGAACGCCCCCAGATAGAACAGAAAGGAGGTACCAAATGAAATATACTGAATATCAGCAGGTGTTACTTACCCAATTACAAAAGTAAGCATTCGATAAACTCCCCCTTTCATT
>NZ_KV804280.1:0-1385 GCF_001811315.1 Bacteroides sp. HMSC067B03
AGAATGTCACACTGAAGAAACTGCTTGCAGACGTCGCCAAAGGCTATGAGGTAAAAACCAACTATGACGCGGAACTGGGTGCAGTGCGGTATTCGTCCAAGACAGTCGCGGAAATTCTGAACGACATACGGAAGAAAACCAACCTTCACTGCTATTTCATCGGCAAAACCCTGTATTGCGGAAATGTGTATTCCGAAAAGGTCGATACCGAAAAGGTAAAAATCGTACTGGAAAGAAACGCTGTCAGCCAGGACTTGAACGAAACCAACGGTGAATTTCAGGTCAAGGTAGTCAGCATCGGGGCTGGCGGCAAGAAACTGGAAGCAAAAGCCGGAACGGAAGGAAGCGAGGTTTATAACCTTACTTACAATGAGAAGGGAAAGTCCATCAAGGTCGAAGACCTGAAGAAGTTCGCCAAAGATTTCTACGAAAGCCTAAAAAAGCAGAAGTATCGCGGGGGTGTCGAACTGTTCGGAATACCTGTCGTACATCATGGTATGACGGTTGATCTGAAAAGTGAGGTGACACCGGAAATGAACGGATACTATTACGTTGAGAAAGTGACAAAGGATTTCAGTGACGATGCTACATACAGGCAAAAATTGGAGTTGGGAGGACGCGCGGAATGACAACGGACGAACAGTTACGTGATGCGTTTGAAAAATGGCGTGAAGGGGCTAGACAGGCGCAACTGCGCTGGGTAACGGTAGACAAGGTTGATAAAGAAAACAAGTCAATGGACGTGACCGGAGTCATTGACCGGCTTGAATATTATGACGTCCAGTTGGGAATGGGGGCATTATGCATCTATCCGAAACCGGGAACGACTTGTCTGGTCGGAATCGTCGAGGGACAGGAGACTGACGCCTTCCTGATTTCCGCAAATGAAGTGGACGAAATAGTGCTGAATGGCGGGACGTTGGGCGGACTGGTAAAAGTCGGGGAGCTGACGGAACGGCTGAACCTGATTGAAAAGGACATCAATTCACTGAAACAGAGATTGTCCGGCTGGACGCCCGTACCGAACGACGGGGGATCGGCTTTGAAAACGGCATTGTCCTCCTACACATCAGAATCACTGAAAGAGACACAGGTCGGGGATATTGAAAACGAAAAGGTGAAACAATGAAGGGACTATTACTTGACAAGGACGGTGACATCCGGATTGTTCCCCATACGGGAAAAGACGGGCTGACCGGATTCGTGGTCGGTGACACGCTGATTCAGAATGCGGCAACCGTGCTGGAGCTGAATCAGGGAGAGTTGAAAGAAGACCCGGTGCTTGGTGCAAACCTGATCCGGTACATACGTTCAAAGGCTGATAAAACAGCCATTGAGAAACAAATGAAAGTCCACCTGAAACGCGCGGGCATTGACTATTCGGA
>NZ_KV804280.1:1485-1834 GCF_001811315.1 Bacteroides sp. HMSC067B03
AACGCGCGGGCATTGACTATTCGGAGCTGGTGGACAAAATAAATATTGAAATTACTAACGATTAAAATTAAGAAAATGAAAGCAAGTAACGATTTGATTAAAAAGTTCGGAGTAGACAAAATCATTCACGGACTGATTGGGATGCTCATTTTAGCCGTGTGCGTGGTAGCATCTGTTTTCCTGTTTGGAGTGAGCTTCCTTAGCGTATTGGGCGGCATGGTCTTGGGAACTGTCTCCGCATGGCTGGCTGGTAAATGGAAGGAATCAAAAGACGATGTCCCGGACACAGCAGACATCCGGGCGACGGTACGCGGGGCATTATTGGCAGATGCGGTCATATTACTGGTGT
>NZ_KV804281.1:0-1822 GCF_001811315.1 Bacteroides sp. HMSC067B03
TATTCCAGTTGCCATTCCAATAACCATTAGAATAGCCACCGACATAATGCCGCATCTCAGCCTTTCCCAGCATTGGAAACAATTGTTTTAGCCCTCTAAGGTCTTTCTTTGTAATCTTCTTCATAATATTGTATTTATCATTAATCTCGATTTACTGAATTAAGTTTTTCTTCTTTCGTGGAATAATATGAATTATGGAATCTGATTTAGGAGGTTCAATCACTTCAATATAATCTTTAGGATCACGATACCAAAACATACCTTTTAATGTTTTTAGATAACGATTCAATTTACATTTCCTCCTATCATTATAAAAACAATACAGACAAACGAGTCCACGACTATTTTTTTAATTACCACTACTTGGCAATGATTATATTGATTCTCATACTTCTACCACATTTTTTTAATGGATAAGTGATTACAGTATCCTCATTAAAGGCCTCATGAGCTATTTTGAGGATTTATATCCACAAACAATCTACAGACATATCATAATTATGTACTACTTTAATTTTTAATTCTCCATAATCTTATAATAGAATCAGCTTTTTCTTTACTAATTCGGCCAGGAGCACCTGGACCACCTTCGTAAACACAATACCATCCAACCGCATTATCACTATAAGTCAAGCCCGCCCATGGCCCCGAACGAGATGGGCGATAAAAATACATCACTTTTAAATTGACAGAATTTAATCCATCAGGGGTTTCATATTTTTCTCCATTACCATATATATCTAATTCACAATAAAGAGTATCATTAAAATAAGCTATTTGTTTATTAACATGACACGGATATGTTTTTTTTTCTTGAGGGCCCCAAGCTGTTACTCCATCCCAAACTTTGAATGCTACCCAACTTGAATCCAACAACACAATACCTAAACTATCTCTAACTGAATTATATTCAATACCATAACGAGCTGTATATTTTTGAGGAGACTGACGTTTTAAGCAGCCACACAGCAACACCATTAATAATATTGAACAAAAAAGCATTCGTTCCATATTTATCATAAACTAATAGTTTCAGACCAAGTCCACGTTTCACTTATTGTTCCTCCTAAACCAACACCCGAGTTCCGATCACAATTTGGAATAATACCATCATGGTATTCATGATCATGAGATACACGCAAACGCGTTGCGGACTCCCAACCGCTAATATTAGAAACTCTATAATCAAGTCTATATGTACCATCATGATTATCATGTATCTTAACTTCTGTGTAATACGATCCTAAAAACGAAGTTGCTGTATTCATTGTTATAACCCCATCAAGAAACTCATTAACATCATATGACCAAGTATGGTCTACATCTGTGAATGAACCGTCTCTTATATTTATGATAGCTTTATTACGTGCCTCTAATACTCCTTCTTGTACTTGAAGATCTTTAGTTGTTTTAGCATCATCTCCAAATACAAAATTTATATTATTATTTTCCATATTGATATCCATATTTGATGCGCCCAACTCAAATAGCCACATAGTAAATAAATCCTCCCAATCCATCTTATTCGGATCTGATTCAACCATTGGGTTTATATGTTCCTTTAATTCATCCAGATATTCTTGCAACGTTTTTATTGCATCAGGATGTTCCAATAATAGTGGAACTACTTTATTATAAACTTCATGAGCTAGTTCAGCTGTTTCCGCAACTACAGTTACTAAAGACTGCTTTAAATAGTCTAACAAGTCTTTTACTATAGATTCTGTTGTATCAGTACTATCTCCGAGACTACCACCTCCTCCATAATAACCATTATCATAATAGCCATAATAACCATAATAGCCATAGCCTGGATTCCCAT
>NZ_KV804282.1:0-10031 GCF_001811315.1 Bacteroides sp. HMSC067B03
AGTAGATGATTATCAACTGCTGATTCGCATCATTAATGATTGTTTACTATAAATACGCACAAATATACTTAAAATGTTGAGTTATAGGAAGGGGAAAACTAAAAAATATGCACACACCCATTTCTCCATAGATATCTTTATGTAATTCCTGATACCGCTTTTCGTCAGGGATTACATAAAGATTACTTGCCGGATAGAAAAAAACGGTTAATCCAAAACTAAAGAGATCTTCAGCTTCTGTTGGTTTCTAAAACATTCCAATAGCAATGTCTTTTTCCATTTATATTTATTAGTCAATCGCATCAATGTTTCTACAGAATCAATATCTTCTCCGTAAATTGAATAGATCACGTCATTTTCTTTCAATCCCGCATCCTGCATATTGACGGCATTATCCATTTTTAATACAATACATCCTTTTTCATCAGGCAGGCCATAAGCTGAACGGTCTCCTAAACCACTGACCAATCGGACTTCCGCTTTTTCCCACAAATAGGTCTGATTGGTATTGGAGGAATCCGAAACAAGCAGTTCGGAAAGTTCGGGCTTTTCAGCCTTCCGTTTCAAACGGGGGGAATACACTCCGAAACCATTCTGGGGAATATTCTCAAAACCAATCTCAAAAGCTTGGGAAGTATCCGGTAGAGTCAAATTATAATGTTGATAATCGACAAAATGGAGTATTCCGCTTGTGCTATGTGCGTCGGTATCATCCTTTTGCACTTGTTTCAAAGCATTCTTCGAAGAGAAAAAGTTATAATCCACCATCTTCCCCCAACTTTTCAGCTCAATGGGAAGATAGGCTTGCGTGAACACGTTGCGCCGGATGATATCACCACAATTCTGAAACCATAAATGGGGATGCAGGGTATTGTTTATCAGGATATTATTCTCCACGATGCGGTTGAAACCTTCGCGTAGTTTGATTCCTCCACGCAAACAGACATTCCCGTATATATGATAGTTCGAACTGCCATCATCCAAATCTATATCCCAGCCGTGGTCGCAACGGAACCTGTTGTAACGGATATAAGTAGTGAAAAGGGCATCCAGTAAAACCAGTTCGGGATGCTCTGCAACCATAAGACTCATTTTTTCATAGGAAGGATGCCAGAAACGGTCTCTTCCCCACGAATTGAACGCCCCGTGGTCACTCGTTTCCAATACAGTGGCAAACGCATCGTTATATTCGATGACATGTCCTCCGAACGAGCCGTCTCCGATATTGATAGCAGCCCTCGGAACCCGGTATATGGTATTATGGCGTACGTTGATTTCTCTTGCCACTTGAATCTGAATGCCCGCCACCTGCTTCTCCACTAGTCCGATATCATGGATAAGATTGTCTTCCACAATACACCGGCGGGGATAAAGTTCATTTTTCGGGCCGGGTATTTTGTCCATCAACTCATAAGGAACGGAGTGCTCATATTTAAACACTCCCGAACGTACGGCGGAAGTATCTCCTACGATACATATTGCGCTCGCACCAATCTGATGGATATAGTTTCCCTTGACAACACAACCGTCGATGTGGCGGCTAAGAAAAATGGCGTTACCGCCCAAACCGGTAAATTCGCAATCCTCGATGCGGCAACGCTCCGCATTTTCTATAAAAACGGCTGCTCCCCGATAAATAGCCCAGTCACTGCGCAACAACGGCTCATAGTCCGCCATGAAAGTACGGGAGGTTTGGCTAAAGCAAATTCCTCTTACCGTCACGTCACTGGCCCGGTCATTTTCAATCCCTTTAATCTCAATCAGACTTGGGATCTCAGCTATTTCAAATATCTCATTATCTATATTTTCATCTGGATATGGATAGTAGTACAAATATCCGGCTTTTCCATCCAGAAACCACTCGCCTGGTGCATCAAGCTCCTCGTATATATTTTCCACAAACCGGTATTTGTCATGCATATTGGACGGACGGTTATTCTGATATCCGCCCTCAAAAAGAATACTTTTGTCGTCTTTTCCTGTAATTACATAATGCATATCCCCCCAGTCCCTGGCATGCAGCGCATGGATAAAACCGCCTCCGGGAGATTTCCATCTCTTTACACGGGCCGGTGCAAGCGCATCGGCAGCCGTTCCATTGAAGATAGTGCCTTCTTCAAAGTTGGGGTAACGGGCAAGAATCCTTTTTTCTCCGCCCACAAACAACTGGTCACCCTTATCGGCTTCTGTCTTGCTTTTCCATATTCCGTTTTTCTGCTTCACCCATTTGAGGGAAAGTTTCCTGGCTCCGCTTAAAACAACCGGTTCGTTATTATAAGCTGACAGCGTAAGTCTCTTATTCTTCCACTCGCCGGCATCAACAACCAGGGGAGTGTCCAGATAATACTTTCCTTCCCGAATATAGATATGGATTTCACGCTCAGCGGAAGCCTTTCCTCTTTCGAGAGCTTCATGGATATGTAACAAAGGGCTGTTCAATGAACCGTCGGCCGAGTCATTTCCGCCGTGAGAGACAAAATAAGTTTGTTGCCCCATCGCGAAAGTCGCCATAAAAGGTAGGAATGCCAGTAATTTAGTCTTCATAAGTCGAAATAATTGGTTGAGGATATAGAACAAAAGTATCACTTTTAAATGATACCCTTGTCTTTTTTTATCAGAAAAAATCAAGTTTCGCAAGTATTCCGCATAGTTTCTCCTCCTTCTGGAAGGAGGAGAAACTGTAGGGGAGGTGGTAGGTGAAAAAAAAGAGTTTACCTTATTCCCACAGGCATATCCCTTGAATATACCTACCACGAATCCCTGATATGGAATAGGGGGGTTGCGAAACTTGAATTAAAAACTAATTCCAACCCGGATTTTGCTCGTAATGACACCGGTCTTTCTCGTCGGTCGGAAGCGGGTACAAATACGATTTATCATTCCATTTCCTGGTAGTGGCGATGCTTGGATAAACAATGATATAATAGTCATCGTCCACAGCGATGTTATTCAAGGAAGAAGGGTCAGCATATTGGGAACGCAACTCATCAGTCAGTTTCATACCGCGTATTGTCTTCACGCCTTCAATCAGTTTGCCCGCTTTCCAACGGATGATGTCATTGAAGCGGAATCCTTCACCGACTAGCTCAATCCGACGCTCGCGGCGAATCTCATACAGCAGCGGAGCCACAGTGTAGCCGTAATTCACAGCATTGGGGTCTGCATCTGGATTCGTTGTGAGATGTGGCATCCCGACACGGTCCCGGATCAGGTTGATGGATTTATCCAATTCTGCTATTGTCAGGCTTCCTGTCAGTTCATATTTCGCTTCGGCGTAGTTCAACAACACCTCGGCATAGCGGAAGATGAAGAGATCCAAATCACTCTTATCGGCGTTGAATTGAGCAAGATCACTGGAACGTCCCTTGATGTTCCAGTATCCTGTGGAGGTTCTGGAGGTACCAATGGCAGGCAGATTTACTGCTAAATCCGGAAGCGTCATGATAAATCCCGGAGTCGCTATAGTTTGCGTATAACGCGGGTCTCTGCCTTCGCACTCTTTTGCGGGAGTCGAGTCGTCATAAGGATGGCTGGTAAGTCCGATAGGTTTCCCGTCGTCCAAAAACAGATAGCTGTCCACGAAGTCTTTGCTCATGCCGGTATTGTTTTCGCTGGCTTGACGGGTATAATTATGGGTATTCTTATCCGTAATGTATGCCCTGTAGAAAATAGCTTCGGGGTTCGACCTCAGGTCTTTCTGGATGAACAGGTTCCTGTAATCCTCGTCTGTATTTCCGGTGGAGTAAATGTCGTATCCTGCGTCCATTAATTCCTCAGATGCTTTCACGCAGGCATCAAGATATGTATCGGCGCCTTCTATGTTGCGGTATTTCCTGTAAGTTCCTTCCCATAAGCAAATGCGTGACATCAACGCGCGGGCTGCATCCTTATGCAAACGTCCGGCTGCCGCCTGGTTTTTCTCGGGAAGGTTGGCGACGGCGAATTTCAGGTCTTCCAATACCACCTCATCCATTACTTTCTCCCGTTTTTCCCGCGGACCGTACAACTCTTCCGAGTTGTCATCCAACGCTTTGAGAAGTAACGGCACATCACCGAAATTAACGACTTTATACCAATAGAACAAAGCCCGGAAGAAACGAACTTCTCCGGCATACCGTTCTTTGAACGAGGTCTCCGCTCTTGAATAGTGTTCTAAAAAGTAATTACAACTACGGATGTTAGCCCAGTCGCCTGAAGCCCAACCCCCTCCGCTCCCGGGAACAGTATACGTTCCGGCAAGGAATGTGTTGATATTCTGAGGGACCATATTATCGGAATTGTTGTCATTATCCATTCGCTGTACGGGTAAACTGCCATAGAACTGATTGGCATAATAGATCAGGTCGTTCTCCGTTTTAAAGAAGGTCGGCTCGCTGAACGAATCCTTAGGGAAACGATCCAGATAATCGTTGCAACTAACCGTCAACAACGTTACCGCCACCAAAATCGATTGTATAAGGTATTTCATTTTTCTCATTTTTTTAGGTTATAAACTAACTTGTACGCCGAAGGAGAACGCCCTGTCTAACGGATAGTCTCCCTTCCTGTCTGGTTGTTCGGGATCGTATGACTTGATCATCTTCGTGAACTCGAACAGGTTTTGTCCTGTGAAGTAGAACCGCAGGCTGTTGATTCTCACTTTGCTCAGCAATGCTTTCGGGATGCTGTAACCTAAGGTTAATTGCTTCATACGCATATAAGCGCCGTTCTGCAAATACTTGGTCTGGCTTTGGAAGTTTCCTCCTCCTCCGAAACGTTGTCTCGGATAATAGGCATTCGGGTTGTCGGGTGTCCAGTAATCCAACTGTTCTGTGGTCGGTGTTCTCCATTCATCGGTAAATCCCCAGAAATAAGCTCCGCCTAACATGAGATCTCTTTTACCTACCCCCTGCATCAAACAAGAGAAGTCGAAGTTCTTGTATTCGGCACTCAAGCTGATACCATAGTTATAGCGTGCGGTATTGTTACCGATGATTTTTCGGTCGCCCGGGTCCTGCAACTTGCTATGCCCTTTGCTGATGATATCCTTTCCATCTGCTGTCTTGTCACCGTTCAGATTCTTATATCGGACATCACCGGCCAGCCATTTGCCACCCCAGATATCACTGTTGTCCACGCCTGCGGCTTCCTCGTCTGTAGAGTAGAATCCGTCGGTTACAAATCCCCAGATTTCACCAATCTTTTCGCCTACATAATGGTCGCCGATATTACCGTCTGGATTCAGGTCATACTTCGTGATTTTCGCCTGACTGTCTGACAAGTTGAATCCTACACGGTAGGTGAAGTCTTTTCCGATACGGTCGTTCCAACTCACTTCAAACTCGAATCCTTTCGTCCGCAGATCCGCAGCGTTTCTATTGGGCGAACCTGTTCCTAAGATTGCCGGTAGCTTGAATCCGCCTACAATCATATCTTTGGTATCTCGGATGTAATAATCGAAACTACCGGACAGGCGGTTGCGCAATAAGGTAAAGTCGAACCCGATATTCTTTGTTTGCACTTTCTCCCATGTAAAGTTCGGGCTGACCAACCCCGGGGCGTTCACAAAGAGTTGAGACTCGTTTCCAAAAAGATAGCCGGTTTTTCCGTACCCCATCGTCGCTAAGTAGGGATAGTTACCATAATTGCTATTTAACTGCTGATTCGGAAGCTGACCGTAGGAGAGACGGATTTTGAGATTATCGATCACTGAACGCAAAGGTTGGAAGAACTTCTCCTCCGAAATACGGTATCCTACCGAAACGGATGGGCTGAATACATATCGGTTGTCCCGGGCGAAACGTGAGGACCCATCGTAACGTCCGTTGAATTCAATCAGGTATTTCTGGTCGTATACATAATTTAACCGGAAAAAGACTCCAATCAATGCCCAATCCCCTATGCTGCTCGAAACGCTTGGCTTATCGTCGTTGTTCAGCCGGATGTAGGGATAGTCTTGGTTTACCAGATTTTTAACACCTGCGCTGAACGACTCGTTCCGTTTGCTTTCCTGGTTAAAACCAACCATCCCCTTCACATAATGTTTTTGGGCCAAAGTGTTTTCGTATTGCGCATAGATGTTTGTGGCTTGGTAGACATCGTGGCTACTACTTTCGGATACTGACGCCGGTGAGGTGTACGGATACTTGCCTGTGGCATTCGCCTGCTCCGGATCGGTAATGTCTGCTCCCGCGGCAGGTGCTCCGTACTGATCGAATTCTTTCTGATTGAATTTGCTATTGTAGCGGTAGGAGTTCCAGGTGTAATCGCCGACAATACTGAGACCTTTGAACGGACGGAGGGTGAATCCTCCTGTCATCCAGATGTCATCTGAATTGTAGGTGCTTCGTCCGCCAAGGGTAGCAATCGCCAAAGGGTTGCTATTTCCGCCCTGTCCGGAGAAATGTCCGTCTGGGAAATAAACCGGTTGCATCGGTTTCAAGTCGTCAGAGAAGGTGTCGATTGTATTGGTGCCCCACAGTTTAATAGGCTGATCGTCTTCCTTCCGGTTCAGTGACATTTTCATGTTGATTTCCAGCCAACTGGTGACTTCTGTATCCAAGTTCAAGGTGGCGTTGTAACGTTTGAACTCTTGCTTGATATAGTCGGGCATCAATCCGTTTTGCTTGAAAGCTGAGAACGAGGTCATATAAGTCGTCTTCTCGGTGCCTCCGTTTATGGATAGATTGTGTTGTTGTTGTGGGGCGGTGCCGGGATACATCTCCTTTGTCCAGTTCGTGTTCCCGCAATATCTATATTGGTTCGGATTGTTCGGGTCGACATAAACTGCATTCTCCAGAGTCGGGTTCGCCATGTAATTTTTGATCTTCTCGATGTCCAGATCCGTATAGGTTTCGCTTCCGGCAGGTCCTCCCGATAGCCTTCCGCTTTCGGCGGCCGCGCGATACATATCCACGAATTGCAGAGAGTTGACAAGATCGGGAAGGCGGGTCGGTCTCGTGATGGAGTAGTCGTAGGAGTAATTGAATCGCATCGGGGCATTCTTTTTCCCCTTTTTCGTAGTGATTAAAACGACGCCATAGGCTGCACGTCCCCCATAAATAGCAGCCGAGGAGGCATCCTTCAAGACTGTTACCGACTCCACGTCACTTGGATTAATCTGGTTAGGGTCCATTTGAACCCCGTCAACCAAGACCAACGGACCACCGCCGCTCAAGGAGGTATAACCGCGGACGTTGTAGGAGGAGGTGCTACCCGGCCGGCCACCACCATTATTCGTTATCTGAAGGTTCGGGATCAAACCTTGCAATCCTTGCCCCAAATTGGTAAGGGGGCGACTTTCCAGAACTTTCGAATCGATGCTTGAAATGGCGCCTGTAAGATTGACCTTCTTCTGCGTACCATATCCTACGATGACAATCTCTTCCAATGTCTTGCTGTCTTCCTGCATGGTGACATTGATTATTTTGTTATTGCCTATTTTTACAGTCTGAGGCATATAACCCACATAAGAAAATAGAAGGGATTTCCCTACCGGAACGTCCAAGCTGAAATTTCCGTCTATATCTGAAATCATACCTATTGTAGTTCCTTGGACTGTCACGTTTACTCCTATCAGCGCTTCTCCATTATTGTCCGTGATTGTACCTTTTATCGTTTGAAGCTTTCCATTCTCTTGAACTTTCTGCTTATTCTCCTGAGCGGGCATAAGAATTATTTTCTTATTTTCTACCACCCACTTGCTACCCGGCAAAATTTTCTTGAGAATGGCACTGATAGGCTCGTTTTCTACGTTAATCGAGATTTTTTTGTTTACGTCACAATCCGCGTCTTTATAAAAAAAAGTATATTCGCTCTTTTGTTCAATAGTTTTCAATACTTCTTTCAGAGTTTTCTGATTAGCTTTTAAACTAATCCGGGTCGTTTGGGCTAAAAGGCTCCCACTGACAAGCAAAAGTATTACAGGAAATACTAGTTTTAGCAAATGAATATTTCTTCCTGTTAAGAAAGAGGATGAAATATTCCTCCATTCAAATTTATTCATACCTTTGTAATAGATTTAATGTTAATTATTTCGCTTCCGGCTAGAAGCGTGATTAATGAAATCGGAAATAGGTAGATGGGCAAACATTTACCTATTTTTTTCTTTTGTTTCTACATAGTTTTTCTGATTTAAAGGGTTAATACTTACTTTATTTTACTGAGACAATGTTTAAAACATTATCTTTCCAATAATATCGTACAGGGATAATTAATGTCATCGCTTTCAATATTTCATCCAAATCTTCGCCCTTATGAAGAGTGAATGACATGGATAAGTTTTGTCCGATAGAGGAATCACATTCTATATCAATCGAATACCATTTTTTTAGATTCATAACGATATCTGCCAATTTTGCATTATCGAAAGTCAATTCATTCTGTATCCAACTGATATAATTCTCTGCATCTACTTTTTTTACAACAGTCTGCTTGTTGCTTTTGTCATATCTAATCAATTCTCCGGGCTCCAACACTAATGGAACGGGTATTTCTGAACCTGTAACCTTGATTCGACCTTCTGCCAACACAGCTTCCACGCCTTTCTTGTCGGGATAATTCTCTACAGAAAAATGAGTACCCAATACTTCAATATCCATATCTCCGGCATGTACGTGGAAGGGCTTGTTCACATCATGACTTACTTCAAAATATGCTTCTCCTTCTAAACTGATTTCACGTGAAGATTCAGAAAAAGTAGTCGGATATTCGAGTTTTGAATTTGAATTCAGCCAGACAATAGTGCTATCCGGTAAAACAAAACGTCTCTTACTCCCTGAATCGGTTATCAAGTGATTCAAAATGAGAATATCTTTTTTTGTCACATTCCTACCGATATGGTAGAACGTTATTCCTATTATAAATAGTAACGTAAAGAACGCCGCTACTCTTGCTGTCTTATAAAAATTATAGGGAGAGACTATATTTATTTTTTTTTCTGATTCTTTTCCTTTTATCCGTTTCTCCAAGCGCTTGAGTGCCTTTTCCATATCAGAATGAACGGATGAATTTGATTGGCTTGCGAACCATACATCACGAAACTCAGAGTAACTATGCAGATTTTTATCTGACTCCTTTAGCCATGTAAGCAACTGTTCTTTATCGGAATCCGTAGCAGTTCCGTCTAAGTAACGTATAATTATTTCATCAATATTTAATTTGTTGTTTATCATATGTACAATTGCTCTATATTAGTTACACGAATAAAACCGGAAATACCCTCCTCAAAAACGGATTTATTTTGAGAAAAAATCCATGAAGAAAGAAAAAATAAGTAAAAAAGACAATAACTCTTTATATATTAAACATTCCTTCAAACCTTTGAGTACCCTGGAAAGGTACTTTTCCACCGTTTTTTGAGAAAGTTCTAATTGCCTGGCTATCTCTTTAATCTTTAGCCCATGATAACGGCTCAATACAAAAACTTTTCTCACATTTTCAGGCTGCCCTTTTAAATAATTGACTATTTCCTGTTGAATTTCTTTTGCGAATAGAGTTTCTTCATGATTTTCATTTGAATGGTGCGAAAGCTCAAGCCGGGCTATTATAGTGTCTAAGGATTCTTCTTCTGTACATTTTTTACTTTTCAGATAATCTAAGGATTTATTATATATGGCTCTGAAAAGATAGGGTTTTAGTTCACTGTCAAAGTCTATATTATTACGGTTATTCCACAATGACATGAACACATCCTGTACAATATCTTCTGCTAAACAGAAATCGTTAACCAATCGAAATGCATAAGAGCGTAGCATGCTATAATATGATCGAAATAAGTTTTCAATCATTCTCCAATCTGAATCATATCTTTCGCTCTTGTCCATTATGGTATAGTTTATATTGCAAAATTTAACACTGCAAATTAATGAAATATAAATAGAAATTTTATGAAATTATAATAAATGACTAATAATATAACATAATTTTATGTTTGAATATTTAAATGCGCTTAAATCTCTTACCTTTATATAGACAAACTTTTGTTCATGCAAATAGTAACTTGTTCATATTATTAATAAATGATGCGAATCAGCAGTTGATAATCATCTACT
>NZ_KV804283.1:0-83862 GCF_001811315.1 Bacteroides sp. HMSC067B03
TAATCCGTGCCTAAATATATTCTTTTCCGATTCGTTTTGAATGAAGAATTGGCTGTGCTATCACGCTGCAAAGCAATTCTTCATTCTTCATTTCCAAACAGCCATTTGTAGAAATCGTATTGGGCACGGACGTTGGGTGTGCCGGGTGTTTTTTTCTTGAATACGTTTTGCAGGTTTTCGTCTACCAGGCAGGCTTTTTGATTGTCGGCGAGCTGGATATTCAGCATTTCGATCAGGCTGGTGCGCAGGTCGGGATCGAGGATGGGAGTGACGGCTTCGATGCGGCGGTAGAGGTTGCGGCGCATCCAGTCGGGTGAGCCCATATACACTTTGGGGCGGCCTTCGTTGCCGAAGTACCAGATGCGGGCGTGTTCCAGAAAACTGTCGACAATGCGGGTAACACGGATGTTACGGCTGTATGACTGTCCCGGGATGAGGCAGCAGATACCGCGGACGATGAGGTCGATTTGTACGCCGTGCTCGGAAGCCTCGTAGAGTCGGTTGATCATTGTTGGGTCTTGGAGGGCGTTCATCTTGAGGATGATACGTCCGCCTTTGTCTTGGTCGGCAAGGGAAATTTCCCGGTCGATGAGGCGGTTCAGTTCCGGTATGAGGTTGAAGCGGGCGACAAGGAGGGTGGTGAATTTCGGATCTTCCTTGCCTTGCAGGGTGCGGAAGAGGTTGTAGAGGTCGTTCACTATTTTCTTGCGGCAGGTGAAAAGTCCGCAGTCGGCATAGAGGGTGGCGGTCTTCTCGTTGAAGTTGCCCGTGCTGATGTAGGCGTAGCTGGGGATTTTCTCGCCGTTCAGCCCACGACGACGAACGAGGGCTACTTTGGCGTGTACTTTCAGGCCGGGGATGCTATAAATGATTTTGATGCCGGCAGCTTGCATCATTTCGGCAGTGGCGAGGTTGTTCTCTTCGTCGAAACGGGCTTTGAGTTCGACAAATACAGTGACCTTCTTGCCGTTTTGGGCAGCGGCTATCAAGGTGTTGATAACAGCGGAGTTTTCGGCTACCCGGTATTGGGTGACCATTATTTCACGTGTTTCCGGGTTGTGCACTGCTTCGTAGAGGAAGTGCGTGAAGTGCTCGAAGGAGTGGTACGGATAATATAACAGCAGGTCTTTTTTCGCGACGTAGTTGAAGATGGATTCCTTTTCGTCGAGGATGGTCAGCTTCATCGGTTGCGGCTTTTCGATGCGGTGGAGAGACTTGTTCGGGTTGGGCAGATGACGCAGGTCCTCCAGATTTAGATGTTTGTCACCGGGGACAAGTTCGTCACGGTGGATGCGGAAGGCGTCGATCAGAAAGTCGAGGAAGTCCTCCGGCATGGCTCGGTCGTAGACGAAGCGGCAGACGTCGCCTATTTTGCGCTTTTTTACTTTCTTTTTCAGTTGTGCCACGAGGTCGGCGCTGCTGGCGGTGTCGTCTATCAGGATATCGGCATCGCGGGAGATTTTGATGCAGTAGCTGGAGTCGACGTCGTAGCCGGGAAAAATGAGGTTGAGGTTCGCTTTGATGATGTCTTCGGTGAACATGATATAAAAGTGGTTGTCATGGGACGGAAGTTCGATGAAACGGGGCACTTTGGCGTACGGCTGTTTCATGACGAAATAAGATGGCTTCCGGTTGGTGGCGTTCTTTTCATCTTTCAGATAAAGACGGATAGCGAGGTAGAGCCGGTTATCCCGGAGGAAAGAGACAATTTTGTCCTTCGATACGGGCACGGGTTGCAGGTAAGGGAAGATTTCTTCCCGGAAAAAGTCCTTGATAAACTGCTGATGGAAAGGTTCTACATGTCTGTCCTGGTAGAAAATGATATGGTTTTTGCGCAGGGCGGGTAGTATCTTTTCTTCATAAATGCGTACACGGTCGTCCAGCTGGCGGTTTACTTCCTGATTGATTTCCTCTACGAGTTCACGGGCCGATTGTACGGTTTCTTCATCGCTTTCGGTGGCACCGGATGCAACGGCCTTGTGGTCTGCCACCCGAATTTTGTAAAACTCTTCCAGGTTGGAAGAATAGATGGAGATGAAGTTGATGCGCTCGTATAGCGGCAGACGCTCGTCCAATGCTTCGAGCAACACCCGATAATTGAATGAGAGCCAGCTGATATCACGTTTAAAATAATTATATTTGCTTTCCATGTGCTTTAAGATTTTCCCAAATATAGTATCTTTGCAGGACTAAACAAAGAAAATTATGACAAGAATTGGATTATTGTCCGATACCCACGCTTATTGGGACGAAAAGTATCTCGAATATTTTGAGTCATGCGACGAAATCTGGCATGCCGGAGATATCGGTTCGGTAGAAGTGGCCGAGAAGTTGGCGGCTTTCCGTCCGCTCCGGGCGGTTTACGGAAACATAGACGGGCAGGAAATACGGAAGATGTTTCCGCAGGTAAACCGTTTCACGGTAGATGGAGCCGAGGTCTTGATCAAGCATATCGGCGGTTATCCGGGCAAGTACGATCCTTCCGTCATCGGCAGCCTCATGGCTCGTCCGCCGAAACTTTTTATCAGCGGACACTCTCATATATTAAAGGTGAAATACGATAAAACGTTGGACATGTTGCACATCAATCCCGGTGCCGCCGGCATGTCCGGATTCCATAAAGTGCGGACAATGGTGCGCTTTGTCATCGACAACGGAACGTTTAAGGACTTGGAAGTAATTGAACTGGCAGGGTAGATTTCTTACAATTCATTTTGTCACGTCAGATTTCTTTCCGACCTTTGCACGCAGTAAATGAATAACTCAGACGACAATGAAAGGAATTATTCTAGCCGGTGGAAGCGCCACTCGTCTTTATCCGCTTTCCAAAGCGATTTCCAAACAAATCATGCCCGTATACGACAAGCCGATGATTTATTATCCGCTGTCAACGCTTATGCTGGCAGGAATACGGGAGGTGCTGGTCATCTCTACTCCGCGTGATTTGCCGATGTTTCAGGACTTATTGGGCTCAGGTGAGGAGCTCGGAATGTCTTTCTCTTACAAAATACAGGAACAACCTAACGGACTGGCGCAAGCCTTCGTGCTGGGAGCTGATTTCCTGAATGGTGAGGCAGGTTGTCTGATTCTTGGGGACAATATGTTTTATGGACAGGGGTTTTCCGCCATGCTCCAGCGCGCTGCCAGCGTGGAAAAGGGGGCCTGCATTTTCGGCTATTACGTGAAAGACCCGCGGGCTTACGGCGTAGTAGAATTTAACGGGCAGGGAAAAGTCGTTTCTCTGGAAGAAAAGCCATTGGTGCCAAAGAGTAATTATGCCGTTCCCGGACTTTACTTCTACGACGCTACCGTAACGGAAAAAGCCGCTTCTCTCCAGCCTTCGGCTCGTGGAGAATATGAAATAACGGACTTGAACCGCCTGTATCTCGAAGAAGGCACGCTGAACGTGGAACTGTTCGGACGCGGATTCGCTTGGCTGGATACCGGCAATTGCGACAGTCTGCTCGAGGCTTCCAACTTCGTGGCCACCATTCAGAACCGGCAAGGCTTCTACGTCAGCTGTATCGAAGAAATAGCCTGGCGGCAAGGATGGATTTCGTCCGGACAATTGCTGCTGCTCGGACAGAAACTCGAAAAGACCGAATACGGTAAATACCTGATAGAACTCTCAAAACAACCCTTGAAATAAACATAAATAATCATATATGAAAACTTATCTGGTGACCGGTGCCGCAGGATTTATTGGCGCCAATTATATTAAGTATATCTTGGCCAAGCACAGCGACGTAAAAGTGGTAGTTCTTGACGCCCTGACGTATGCAGGTAATCTGGGAACTATTGCCAAAGATATTGATAACGAACGTTGTTTCTTTATCAAAGGAGACATTTGCAGCCGCGATGTGGTAGACAGCCTCTTTGCCGAATACCGTTTCGACTATGTGGTGAATTTCGCTGCCGAAAGCCATGTAGACCGCAGCATCGAGAACCCGCAACTGTTTCTGATTACAAACATTCTTGGAACGCAGAACTTGTTGGATTGTGCCCGTCGTGCCTGGGTAATGGGCAAGGACGAACAAGGATATCCTACTTGGAGAAAAGGAGTTCGCTACCATCAGGTATCTACCGACGAAGTGTACGGCTCACTCGGAGCCGAGGGCTACTTTACGGAAGAAACTCCGCTTTGTCCGCACAGCCCGTACAGTGCTTCCAAGACAAGTGCGGACATGGTTGTCATGGCTTATCACGACACCTACAAAATGCCGGTAACGATCACCCGTTGTTCCAATAACTACGGTCCCTATCATTTTCCGGAAAAACTGATTCCGTTGATTATCAAGAATATACTCGAAGGCAAACATCTGCCTGTCTACGGTGATGGAAGCAATGTACGCGACTGGCTTTATGTAGAAGACCACTGCAAAGCTATCGACCTGGTAGTGCGTGAAGGCAAAGAAGGCGAAGTGTACAACGTAGGCGGCCACAACGAAGAAACCAATCTTGAGATTGTGAAACTGACCATTGCCACCATCCGTAAACTAATGACCGAGAAACCGGAATATCGTCAGATCCTCAAGAAGAAAGTGAAAGGCGAAGACGGAGAAATATCTATCGACTGGATCAACAACGACCTGATTACTTTTGTCAAAGACCGTCTGGGACACGACCAACGCTATGCGATTGATCCTACAAAGATCACCAACGCTTTGGGCTGGTACCCCGAAACAAAATTTGAAGATGGCATCGTGAAAACAATCGTGTGGTATCTGGAAAATCAAGACTGGGTAGAAGAAGTGACCAGCGGAGACTACCAAGGATATTACGAAAAGATGTACGGAAAATGATTTAAATGAAGAATTAAGAATGAAGAATTAAGAATTATTATGCAGTATAATAGCGCAGCCAATTCTTCATTCTTCATTTAGTTCATTCCTCATTCTTAATTTAAAAAGAATCCTATCGATAGCAAAATACCCATTAACAGCATATTACGTGAAGTTTCGCCTAATATGCTGTTTAGTTTTTTGCCACTGTGTATCCGGACCATTCGTTTCCATGTGAGGAAGTGAGGAATCAGATAGAGTAATGGAAGGAGGGCGGCGTATAAGTGTCCTTCGAAGAGAAACCAAAAGCACAGAAGGCTTGCTGTCATCCCCAGCATCAAATAAAGATAACTTCCGAACTTCTCGCCAAAACGGACGATGACCGTTCGCTTTCCGCTTCGCGCGTCCGCTTCCCGGTCACGGTAATTGTTGACTACCAGTAAGGTATCAATCAGCAGCCCACATATTAAAGAAGCGATTGTGGTGTCTGTCGTCCATGTCAAGGCTTGTACGTAGTACGTTCCGCCTACGGGGACGAATCCGAAAAAGACGATGACCAGAATATCTCCCCAACCGTTGTAGGACAATGGATAAGGCCCTGTGGTATAAAGGAAAGCGAATAGCACGCAGAGAAGTCCTACTATGATTAGCTCCCATCCGGCATAGAACAACAGCGAAGAGCCGATCAGACAGGCAAATAGTACGGTGATGATGATTCCGTTTCGCATGGCTTTCGGTGAAATCCAGCCTTGTGCACAAGCTCGTTCCGGTCCCAGCCGGTCTTCGCGGTCGGTTCCTTTGAGGTAGTCGAAGAGGTCGTTGATAAAATTGGCGGCTATTTGCATCAGGCTGGCGAACAGGCAACAGATCAGAGCCGGCAACCATTGAAAATGTCCATCCATATAGGCAAGTGCACTACCGATCATGACTGGCGTGATAGCTCCTGTCAGAGTTTTAGGACGTGCTGCTAATATCCACGCATACAGTGAGTTACGTTTTGCTTCTTCCATGATTTAATATATAATAATAAGTTTTGGCGGACAAAGATACATGATTTTTCCTATCTTTGCGCCTCAAATAGTGGGGGAATGTGTTATTGGTATTCGTTCGCTATCAGTTTGTAATATCAGTTTATAATGTATGAGCCGGTCTGGCATTCGGAATGCAGCCAATAAACTAACGAAAGAAGAAGTGAAAAATAAAAGAAAATGAAGAAAACAAATATCCTGTTCATAGTATTCGTATTGTTCCTGTTCGTTTCTTGTAAATCGAAGAAGAATGTCGTATCGACTTTGCCTCGTCCTGTTCTCAATGTCGATTCTATCCGTCCTGACAGCTCTGCCATTATTGACGGTCTGTTTACTCCGGATCATTCGCAGCTTGCTGATCTGAAAGTTTCGACGAAACAGCAGAAGAAAACAGTAAAGAAAGAAACCGTCTCCGAACAGGAAGAACGTAACTTAGTTCTTCGCGGAACGAAGATCACGTCCTCCACCGTGAGTGTTTCTTCCGCTTATAGCGGCATCGACCGTGTGGTAGAATATGATTTCACGCACCGTGATGTTCCCGAAGCCTTCGAAGGTTTCCGTATCGCTTTTATTTCCGACTTGCATTACAAAAGCCTGCTGAAAGAGAAAGGCTTAAATAACCTTGTCCGTCTTTTGAACGATCAGAAGCCGGATGTTTTGCTGATGGGAGGGGATTATCAGGAAGGCTGTGAATATGTGGAACCGTTGTTTGCCGCATTGGCCCGTGTGAAAACACCGATGGGGACTTTCGGAGTGATGGGAAATAACGATTATGAACGCTGTCATGATGAAATCATCCGTACGATGAAGCATTACGGAATGCGCCCGTTGGAGCACGAGGTCGATACGTTGCGCAAAGACGGCCAGCAGATTATTGTTGCCGGTGTATGCAACCCTTTCGATCTGAAACAAAATGGCGTGTCGCCTACGCTGGCGCTTTCACCCAACGATTTTGTCATCTTATTGGTTCATACTCCGGACTATGTGGAAGATGTTTCAGTAGCTAACACGGACATTGCTCTGGCAGGGCATACTCATGGCGGACAAGTCCGTGTATTCGGTTACGCCCCGATACAAAACTCTCATTACGGCACTCGCTTTCTGACCGGGCTGGCGTATAATTCAACAAAAATGCCATTGATTGTCACAAACGGAATCGGTACTTCTCAAATGCCTGTCCGTATCGGTGCTCCGGCAGAAATAATAATGATTACCCTTCATCGCCTGAAGGAGTAGATGAACTTTCGTTTATTCCTTTTTGCCGGATATATTCTGTGATGTACTCCCAAACTTTCGGATGTAAAAAATATCTTATATCTTTCTTCTCGTCGAGTGCCTGACGAATAAAGGTAGAACTTATCTCAAAGGTAGGCGAATGAACTAAGCGGACTGTCTCAGGCAGTCCGTTTTCATTTACCGGAAATCCGGAGCGGGGATAGACAAGAATCCGGTTTTCTTTGACAATGCGTTCTGATTGATACCAGCGGTCGAAACGTGTCCAATTATCCGAGCCGATAATTAAATAAAATTCTCGTTCCGGATAGGCTTCGTGTAGCTTTTCCAACGTATGTACGCTGTATGAAGGGCGTGGCAGATGAAACTCAAAGTCCGAGGCATGGAAATGGGGGTATCCTTCTGTTGCAAGCTCCACCAACCGGAGACGCAGCTCATCCGGCCATAGCTCCGTTCCTGCTTTCAGTGGATTTTGCGGGCTGGTCATAAACCAGATTTCATCCAGACCTTCATACTCACAGAGGTAGTTGGCCAGAGCCAGATGTCCGATATGAATCGGATTGAACGATCCGCTGAATATTCCGGTTTTTAGTTTGCTGCTTTCTGCCATTCTTGCCTTTCCTTCTTTCTGATGCTCGTTTTATCTCCTTTTTACTCTTCCTTCTTTGCTTCAGGTTATTCAGCCTTGACTTCTTGCTTCAATCTTTTGGCTTCCTTTTCCATCTTTAGCTTCTTTCTCCATTTTGGGAAAACGATTGCTTGTCTGACAGCAATTAAGAAAAAGATGCCGGCGGCTATCCAAAAATGCAGATAAAGCGAAAGAATACCGAATACTATATCGACAATGCCGATAATACCGCACAGATACATAAACTTTTCAGTCGCACCTTCTTGCTTTTCTATGCTTTCTATTCGCTTTTTCAGAGGCTCTTTCATTCCTTCTCCAGAAATTCCCGGATCACTTTCAGCGTTTCAGCCTTTGCTGTCTCCAGATCATCATTGACAATCACCCGGTCAAACTGGGGAGCAAAAGTCATTTCATATTCCGCTTTTGCGATACGGCATTCGATTACTTCGGGATCATCCGTGCCCCGGCCTGTCAGCCGGCAGCGAAGTTCTTCTATGGAAGGCGGTTGTACAAAAATAGACAAGGCACGTTCGCCGTAATACTTTTTGATGTTACATCCGCCCACTACATCCAAGTCGAATACCACATTCTGGCCCTTCTCCAGTTGCTTTTCCACTTGCTCTTTCAGTGTTCCGTAATAACGGTCCTTGTACACTTCTTCGTATTCCAGAAACTCGTTGTTCTCAATACGGCAACGAAACTCTTCGGGAGTGAGGAAGAAATATTCAACTCCGTGTTTTTCCGTTCCGCGTGGAGGACGGCTGGTTGCAGAAATAGAGAATACGAGATTTAAATCCTGCGTCAACAGATAGTTGATAATGGTAGATTTGCCCGAACCAGAAGGGGCAGAAAAAATAATTAACTTACCAGTCATGTTGAATGAAGAATGAAGATTTTTTTTACATCACGTTCAGCACTTGTTCCTTGATCTGTTCCAGCTCATCTTTCATCTGCACGACGATTTTTTGCATTTCGGCGTGGTTGGACTTGCTGCCAAGCGTATTGATTTCACGTCCCATTTCCTGAGCGATGAATCCGAGCTTTTTGCCCTGTCCGTTACCGCTTTCCAATGTGCTGATAAAGTATTTCAGGTGATTGGTAAGACGTTGTTTTTCCTCGTTGACATCCAGCTTTTCGATGTAGTAGATCAGTTCCTGTTCCAGCCTGTTTTTATCGTAATCCATGTTCAAAGTCTTTTCGAGCGCATCCGTGATACGTTCTTTGACTTTCTCCACCCGTTCTTTTTCGTAAGGAGTTATCTTTTCGAGCAGTTGGGAGATGTTGGCGATTTTCTCACGGAATTTCTTTTCCAGTGCAGCGCCTTCCTGTTTGCGGAAGTCCACCAGATGTCCGATTGCTTCGAGAACGGTGGCGCGTACCATTTGCCATTCTTCTTCCGAAAGCTCCTGAATTTCAGTTTTAGACATGACATCCGGCATGCGGAGCAGCGTCTGAAACCAGTCGGTCGGTACGGGGATACCGAGGTTTTCCGAGATAGCCTGAATTTGCTTGTAATAGCCTTCCACCAACACCTGGTTGATCGGAGTTGCGCTCTCCGCACTCTCTTTTTTTTCGATCCAGAGGCTGAAATCCACCTTTCCGCGCTCCAGTACTTTGGAGATCTCGTTGCGGATTTCTATCTCTTTTTCACGATAAGCCGGAGCGATGCGAATGGAAAGATCCATTGCTTTGCTGTTGAGCGACTTGATTTCTACGTTTATCTTTTTATCTGGAAGTTCGGCCGTAGCTTTGCCGTATCCTGTCATCGACTGTATCATAAACTTAAAGTTTTGTGCAAAAGTACATGAATATTTTAAGAATTGGAAATAATCATGTAAATTTGCGACAATTTAATAAGCTGATTTTTATGTCGTGTATACTGAATATTGAAACCTCTACCACTGTTTGCTCGGTAGCGGCCAGTCAAGACGGACAGACGATTTTTGTGAAAGAAGACTTGAAAGGCCCTTCACACGCTGTGTCTTTGGGAGTGTTTGTAGATGAAGCGTTATCGTTCATTGATAGTCATGCCATACCTTTGGATGCAGTTGCGGTGAGTTGCGGACCGGGTTCTTACACCGGACTCCGGATCGGTGTTTCGATGGCGAAAGGCATTTGTTACGGACGGAATGTGCCCTTGATCGGTCTTCCTACGCTCGAAGTGCTGAGTGTGCCCGTATTGCTGTATCACGATTTGCCGGAAGATGCGTTGCTCTGTCCGATGCTCGATGCCCGCCGTATGGAAGTATATGCTGCCGTCTACGACCGTGCATTGAACGTGAAACGCGCGATCGCCGCCGATATTGTCGATGAAAATTCCTATCTGGAGTTTCTGAATGAAGCCCCTGTCTATTTCTACGGAAATGGAGCTGCCAAATGCCGTGAGAAGATCATCCATCCGAACGCGCATTTTATCGATGATATCCATCCGCTGGCAAAGATGATGTATCCGCTGGCAGAAAAAGCAGTTGCCGGGGAAGATTATAAAGACGTGGCCTACTTCGAACCTTTCTACCTGAAGGAATTTGTAGCCTCGTTGCCTAAGAAGTCACTTCTTGGATGATCCCTTGAGTGGATGATCCCTTGAGTGAGTGATCCTTTTTTGTGAGTGATCCTTTTTAGCAAGAAGCTGTGACTTATGAGTGACCGTCGTCCTCCGACTTTTAATTTTTAATTTCAAAACTTTTAATTTAAAAAATGCAATACAATACCCAACAGAAAAGAATGCCGCTCCCCGAATACGGTCGCAGCATACAGAACATGGTAGATTATGCGTTGACCATTCAGGACCGTGCCGAACGTCAGCGTTGTGCTAACACGATTATCAACATCATGGGGAATATGTTTCCCCATTTGCGTGATGTTCCTGATTTTAAG
Organism: Bacteroides sp. HMSC067B03; assembly: GCF_001811315.1. Lineage (NCBI taxonomy): Bacteria > Pseudomonadati > Bacteroidota > Bacteroidia > Bacteroidales > Bacteroidaceae > Bacteroides > Bacteroides sp. HMSC067B03. The sequence continues at coordinate 10,548 of NZ_KV804283.1, forward strand.
CATAAACTCTGGGACCACCTGGCAATCATGTCCGGTTTTGAGTTGGATATTGATTACCCCTACGAAATCATCCGTGAAGACAACCTGGTGACCAAGCCGGAACCGATCCCATATTCCACTACCCGTATGCGCTACCGCCACTACGGCCACACGCTGGAAGTGTTGATCAGAAAAGCCTGCGAATTTCCCGAAGGAAACGAAAAGAGGAATCTGGTAGCCATGATCTGCAACCACATGAAGAAGGACTACATGGCATGGAACAAAGATACGGTAGACGACCGTAAAATAGCGGAAGACCTCTATGAACTTTCCGACGGCAAACTCCAGCTGACAGACGACATCATCCGCCTGATGGCAGAACGTCTGAACCAGAATTATCGCCCGAAAGTGAACTACAACAATAACCGGAACTGTAATCCGCGGAGAAGATATTGAAGTATTAGGTATTAAGTATTAGCGCGGTGATGTTGTTCGCTGCATGAGGTTTTGCACTTGCGGTCTAATACTTAATACCTAATACCTATTACCTATTACTTAATACTTAAAAAAAATGGCTTCATTTGTAATTGAAGGAGGACATCGGCTGGGCGGGGACATTCATCCGCAGGGAGCCAAAAACGAAGTTTTGCAGATTATCTGTGCCACGTTGCTGACTGCTGAAGAAGTGACTGTGAACAATATACCTGACATTCTGGATGTCAATAACCTGATTCAGCTCATGCGGGAGATGGGGGTAACAGTTGCAAAGGAAGGCATTGATACTTATAGTTTTAAGGCAGAGAATGTCGATCTAGCCTATCTGGAGAGCGATGAGTTCCTGAAAAAGTGTTCCAGTCTTCGGGGGTCGGTGATGCTGATCGGTCCGATGGTGGCGCGTTTCGGGAAAGCGTTGATCTCGAAGCCGGGTGGAGATAAAATCGGTCGCCGTCGTCTTGATACCCACTTTGTGGGGATTCAAAATCTGGGAGCCGATTTCCGCTACGACGAGGCGCGGGGAATTTATGAGATTACTGCCGACAGGCTTCAAGGTAACTATATGCTGCTCGATGAAGCGTCCGTGACAGGAACCGCCAATATTCTGATGGCTGCCGTGCTGGCAAAGGGGACCACCACTATCTACAATGCCGCTTGCGAACCCTACTTGCAGCAACTCTGCCGCATGCTCAACCGGATGGGAGCAAAAATAAGCGGCATCGCTTCCAACCTGCTCACCATTGAAGGGGTGGAGGAACTGCACGGTACGCAACACACCGTATTGCCCGACATGATTGAAGTCGGAAGCTTCATCGGTATGGCTGCCATGACCAAAAGCGAAATAACCATCAAAAATGTTTCTTACGAGAACCTCGGCATCATTCCCGAAAGTTTCCGTCGTCTGGGCATCAAACTCGAACAGAGGGGAGACGACATCTACGTTCCCGCACAGGAAACATACGAAATAGAATCGTTTATCGACGGCTCCATCATGACCATTGCCGACGCTCCCTGGCCGGGACTGACACCCGACTTGCTGAGTGTGATGCTCGTGGTAGCCACCCAAGCCAAAGGAAGCGTACTGATCCATCAGAAGATGTTTGAGAGCCGCCTGTTCTTTGTGGACAAACTGATCGACATGGGTGCGCAGATCATCCTTTGCGACCCTCACCGTGCCGTAGTAATCGGACACAATCACGGCTTCAAGCTGCGCGGTGCCCGACTGACTTCGCCGGATATCCGTGCCGGTATCGCCCTTCTGATTGCTGCCATGAGCGCCGAAGGAACCAGCACCATCAGCAACATCGAACAGATAGATCGTGGTTACCAGAATATAGAAGGACGACTTAACGCCATCGGCGCCAGAATCACTCGTATATGATAAAAAAAGAAGAAGTATATAAGATCGGACTATTCAATAAGCCGCACGGCATTCACGGTGAGTTGCAGTTTACTTTTACGGACGATATTTTCGACCGTGTGGACTGCGATTACCTGATATGCCTGCTCGACGGCATTTTTGTACCGTTTTTCATCGAAGAGTACCGTTTCCGTTCCGACTCCACCGCTTTGGTGAAGCTCGAAGGAATTGATACGGCGGAACGTGCACGTATGTTCACCAATGTCGAAGTCTACTTTCCGGTGAAACATGCCGAGGAAGCGGAAGACGGCGAGTTGTCGTGGAACTTCTTTGTCGGTTTCCGGATGAAGGATATCCGCCACGGTGATCTGGGAGAAGTCGTGGAAGTGGATACTGCTACGGTGAATACGCTTTTTGTTGTCGAACAGGCGGACGGAGAAGAACTGCTCGTCCCTGCACAGGAAGAATTTATCGTGGAAATAAATCAGGAAAAGAAGCTCATCACAGTCGAGCTTCCCGAAGGATTGTTGAATTTGGAAGATTTGGAGGAAGAATGAACAGATTGGTAAGCGTTTATGGGATCACAATTTATTGATAAAATATACTTTAGGCACGGATTACACGGATTTCACGGTTTTAAGAAATTGCGCAGCTAAAACCGTGAAATCCGTGTAATCCGTGCCTAAAAGATACTTAATTGGATATAGTAACTTAGTAATTAATAAACAGAATAATGGCAAGAAAACGGAGTAAAGCTTTCTGGAACAATTTCAAGTTCAAGTATAAACTCACTATCATCAATGAGAATACACTTGAAGAAATCGTAGGGCTTCGTGTATCCAAGCTGAACGGTCTTTCGGTACTGTTGTCCGTGCTGGCGGTGCTTTTTCTGATTGCTGCCTGTATCATTGCCTTCACCCCTTTGCGCAACTACCTTCCCGGCTATATGAACAGTGAAGTCCGCAGTCAGATTGTGGACAACGCCCTCCGTGTGGATTCCCTGCAGGAACTGCTCGACCGGCAGAACCTTTACATCATGAACATACAGGACATCTTCAGCGGAAAAGTGCCGATAGACAGCGTGCAGACACTGGACTCGCTGACTGTCGCTCGCGAAGACACCTTGATGGAGCGTACCAGACGGGAAGAAGAGTTTCGCCGTCAATACGAAGAAAATGAAAAATATAATCTGACTACGATTGTCTCGCAGCCAGATGTCAACGGATTGATTTTGTATCGTCCGACTCGTGGAATGGTCTCCGACCATTTCAATGCCGATAAAAAACACTTTGGAACAGATATTGCAGCCAATCCCAATGAAAGCGTGCTGGCTACGATGGACGGCACCGTCTTTCTGAGCACATACACAGCCGAAACCGGTTATTTGATAGGCGTGCAGCACAATCAGGATTTCGTTTCGATCTACAAGCACTGTGGCTCGCTGCTCAAGAAAGAAGGCGACCGCGTGAAGGGAGGCGAGGCCATCGCCTTGGTTGGCAACAGCGGAACGCTCAGTACAGGACCGCACCTCCACTTCGAACTGTGGTACAAAGGGCATCCAGTCAATCCGGAGAAGTACATCGTGTTCTAAAAAAAGTAATCATGTGAAGTGGGATATACGATTATAAGTGACAGAGGAATTAGATAAATAATGGATTCAGAAAATAAGAAGAAAAAACAAATAGCTATTTTAGGCTCTACGGGCTCTATCGGGACGCAGGCGCTGCAGGTCATCGAAGAACATCCCGACCTGTACGAGGCTTATGCCCTGACAGCCAACAACCGGGTCGAACTGCTGATTGCACAGGCACGCAAGTTCCAGCCGGAAGTGGTAGTGATAGCCAATGAAGAAAAGTATGCCGAACTGAAAGAAGCACTGAGCGACCTTCCGATCAAAGTATATGCCGGAATCGATGCGGTCTGTCAGATCGTGGAAGCCGGACCGGTGGACATGGTTCTTACGGCAATGGTAGGTTATGCCGGACTGAAGCCGACCATCAATGCCATCCGTGCGAAGAAAGCCATTGCGCTTGCCAATAAGGAGACGCTCGTGGTGGCGGGAGAACTGATCAACCAGCTGGCACAGCAATACCGCACCCCTATTTTGCCGGTGGATTCCGAACACTCGGCAGTCTTCCAGTGTTTAGCGGGAGAAGTTGGCAATCCGATAGAGAAGGTGATACTGACAGCTTCGGGCGGCCCGTTTCGTACCTGCACGCTGGAGCAACTGAAAACTGTGACCAAGGCACAGGCTTTGAAACATCCCAACTGGGAGATGGGAGCCAAGATAACCATTGATTCCGCATCCATGATGAATAAAGGCTTCGAGGTGATCGAAGCCAAATGGCTGTTTGGTGTGCAGCCGAGCCAGATCGAGGTGGTGGTACATCCGCAGTCGGTCATTCACTCGATGGTGCAGTTTGAGGACGGTGCCGTCAAAGCACAACTGGGCATGCCGGATATGCGCTTGCCCATCCAGTATGCTTTCTCGTATCCCGACCGCATCTGCTCTTCGTTCGACAGGCTCGACTTCACGAAATGTACGAACCTGACATTCGAGCAACCCGACACGAAACGTTTCCGCAACCTTGCCTTGGCTTACGAAGCGATGTACCGGGGCGGAAATATGCCTTGCATCGTCAATGCCGCCAACGAAGTGGTGGTAGCCTCTTTCCTCAAAGACGGCATCAGCTTCCTAGGCATGAGCGATGTGATTGAGAAGACGATGGAACGTGTCGCGTTTGTGGCGGCTCCTGCTTACGACGACTATGTAGCTACTGATGCCGAAGCGCGGAGAATAGCTGCGGAGTTGATTTCATGAATATAAATAAGTAATATAAATTAGAAAGTGCCTCGGTTTCCTCTGATGAGCAGAGGGTTTGGATGAGGCTTTAAATTGTAAATAAACTGTATGGAAACATTTTTGATTCGTGCCCTGCAACTGATCATGAGCCTTTCGCTGCTTGTCATCATTCATGAAGGCGGGCATTTCCTTTTTGCCCGGTTGTTCAAGGTGCGTGTAGAAAAATTCTGCTTGTTCTTTGACCCCTGGTTTACATTGTTCAAGTTCAAACCCAAGAGAAGTGATACGGAATATGCCGTAGGATGGCTGCCGCTGGGCGGTTACGTCAAGATTGCCGGCATGATAGACGAGTCGATGGATACCGAACAGATGAAACAGCCCGAACAGCCGTGGGAGTTTCGTTCCAAACCGGCTTGGCAGCGCCTTTTGATCATGGTGGGCGGTGTGCTGTTCAACTTCCTGCTGGCGCTTTTCATCTACTCAATGATTCTTTTTGCTTGGGGCGACCAATATATAAAGGTACAGGAAGCTCCTCTCGGTATGGACTTCAATGAGACGGCGAAAGCAGTCGGTTTTCAGGATGGCGACATCCTTTTGTCTGCCGATAATGTGCCTTTTGTGCGCTATGACGGCGATATGTTGAGCCAGATTGTCGATGCCCGTGAAGTAAGTGTGCTTCGTGAAGGTAAAAAGGCTTCTGTCTACATTCCCGAAGATATGATGCAGCGACTGATGGCGGACAGCGTTCGTTTTGCTTCTTTCCGTTTCCCGTATGTGATTGACAGCGTGATGGTTAATTCTCCTGCTGCACAGGCGGGCATTCAGCCGGGTGACAGTATCATCGCATTGAACGGAGCCCCCATTTCTTTCTCTGATTTCAAGCAGACGATGGCGGAACGCAAGAAAAACGCGGAAACCCTGCTGAAAGACAGCATCGACCCCCGTCTGATCACCCTGACGTATGTACGTGGCGGCGTGACGGATACGACCTCCCTGCGTGTGGACTCTGCTTACCTGATGGGTGTCACTGCTTGTGTGACAACAGATCGCCTGCTGCCTATGGTGAAGAAGGAGTACGCATTTTTTGAATCCTTCCCCGCAGGTGTTTCTCTGGGTGTGAAGACATTGAAAGGATACGTCGGCAACATGAAATACCTCTTCTCGAAAGAAGGAGCGAAGCAGTTGGGCGGTTTCGGTACTATCGGAAGCATCTTCCCCGCAACGTGGGACTGGCATCAATTCTGGTACATGACTGCCTTCCTCTCCATTATCCTTGCTTTCATGAACATCCTTCCGATCCCTGCATTGGATGGCGGACACGTGCTCTTCCTCTTCTATGAGATGATTGCCCGTCGTAAACCGAGCGACAAGTTTATGGAGTACGCTCAAATGACCGGTATGGTTCTTTTGTTCGGCTTGCTGATCTGGGCAAACTTCAATGACATATTGAGGTTCTTCTTCTAAAGCGGGAAGGCAAGCGGAGGAGATCTGTGTCGTCCGGGACAACCGGCAGGATGAGGCTGACGTTGGCGGAGATGCCGGCGGGCTTTAGAAGGGATCAGTCCGAAAACCCGGCTTTTCGAAGTTGCCGAAACAGCAACTCCACCCAAACCGGACCGCTTGCCGATAGCAGGGAAGTAGTAACGGTGAAGTGATGTATATTGTTGAAAAACAGTAAAATAGAGTGTGCTATTTATCCTATATAGAAACGGCGCTTTAACACAACGTTAAAGCGCCGTTTCTATATGCGATAAGTGCCTTAGCCTGCTGGTGAGAAAGCGCCGTTTCTCCAATTGACATCCTGTATGCGCGGAGAGAAAGGTTAAATCATTAACATTTTCTTTTCCCGTTCCAAGTCCGTAGCATCCAGTTTTGGGGAGGGCACTGTGCAGGTTTTAATATAATCTCCTTCCTGACAGGTGTAGTTGTAGTACACTTCCAGTTCCGGTGTCAACTCCGCTTTCGGCACCAGCCTGCCTTCCATCGTCAGGAACTCATTGACATCCGTACTGTCCGACTGCTTCACCAACACAATTCGCCGGGCTATCGGGTTGTGATTGTAATCCAGACAGAGATACAGCCCTTTCAGCATCGCGGGATATTCATAATGTGGAAGTTGCAGGTAAATGGTGACGAGGGCGAATTGCGGCAAATCCCTTTCGTTGAACATCAGATAAGAGTTCTGATGGTTGCTGATGATTCCGCCTCCCCAATGCACCGATTTATAGGCATTTATCATTCCTACCTTTACATATTCGCTGTTTTCGGAAGCGCTGATCAGATATGGTTCTATTTTCAGGCTGTCGGTAGAAGAAGAGAGGCTGTAACTGAGATACAGTCCGCTGTAGTTGAAAACATCCTGTACCGAGTCCTTCATTTCCTTTCCCAGCAGTTTTACCAGCGGGTTACCGCTTTCCGCTTCGCTTTGCTGTTCGGGTTCCATTTCGAGCAGCAGCAGTTTCATCGCGCCTACATTATTTAATAAGCGTTTTTTGGAGACATTGTTGACCAGTGCCAGCGCTTCGTCCAGTGCGTCGTCCGGTGTGCGGGTTTTCAGCAGGTCGATGTAGGCGGGAAGTACGCTGGAGTACAAAGCAGACAATACGCTGGGCGCCATGTCCACCCGGTCCGCTATTTCTTTCATCTTCACTCCGTTGTTGCGCAAGTATTCGATTCGCTTGTATATTTCTGTCAGTTCGTTCATGATTTGTGGATTGTAAAATTGATTTCGTTGCAAAGGAATGACTAATGTATTATGAATATGTTGCATGAATATTACATTAATATTACACCCTGCCGGAAAGCGAATATATACGATATGATTCATTGAAATTCATTTTTTCACTCGTCGGGACGTCCTACTTTTGCACCGGAAACAAAAAATAACGAATCATGAATTTCAAAGAAAAACTGTCGCCTTCGACTCAAAAGAAACTTTCCGATCTACTTTTCATTCTCTATGCGGGAGGAGCGGCACTGCTGTCTTATTCATTGGTCTATGCGCTCCGCAAGCCGTTCACTGCCGCCACATTCGACGGCATGGAACTGTTTGGTATGGACTATAAGATAGCGACCAGCATCATCCAGATATTCGGATATATGGTGTCCAAGTTTATCGGGATCAAACTTATTTCAGAACTGAAGAGAGAAGGCCGCCTGAAATTCATTCTTGTCTCCATTTTGGTTGCCGAGCTCTCTTTGGTTCTTTTCGGATGCCTGCCCCGTCCGTTCAATGTACTGGCATTGTTCTTCAACGGTCTGTCTTTGGGATGCATGTGGGGAGTCATCTTCAGTTTCCTCGAAGGAAGACGGGTGACCGACTTGCTCGCCTCCCTTTTCGGACTGAGCATTGCAGTGAGCAGCGGAACGGCGAAGTCAATCGGACTCTTTGTAGTAAATACGCTGAACGTGAGTGAGTTCTGGATGCCTGCGTTGATTGGTGCGGTCGCATTGCCCCTGCTGGCCGCGTTGGGCTATCTCCTCGACCGGCTCCCCCGACCGACAGCCGAAGACAAGGCTTTGCGCGTGGAACGTGTGACGCTCGACAAACAACAGCGCTGGAACCTCTTTCGCAGCTTTGCCCCCGTGCTGACGATGCTTTTCTTTGCCAATCTTTTCCTGACAGTGCTTCAGGATGTAAAGGAAGATTTTCTGGTGAAGATTGTCGATGTGAATGCCGCAGGTTTCTCCTCATGGATATTTGCCAAGGTGGACGGAGTGGTCACGCTGATTATTCTGGCGGTCTTTGCTTCGCTGGCACTGATAAAGAGTCATATGAAAGTATTGTCCATCCTGTTGGCGCTGGTCATTGCCGGGGCGTTTACTCTTAGCTTCGTCGCGTTCAATTATGATGCATTGCAGCTTTCTCCGCTGGTGTGGCTGTTTATTCAGAGTCTCTGCCTTTATTTCTCGTATCTGAGTTTTCAGACGATCTTCTTCGACCGGTTTATTGCCTGTTTCCGTATCAGGGGAAATGTAGGCTTCTTTATAGCCATGATCGATTCTATCGGATATACAGGCACGGTGTTGGTATTACTTTTCAAAGAATGCTTTAACCCGGATTTAAACTGGCTGGAGTTTTATAATACGATGGCGGGCACGGTCGGTGTTGTCTGCTGTACGGCATTTACGCTTTCTCTGCTGTATCTGATACAACGCTATCGGAAAGAAAAACGTGGAGAGGTGATGGATAAAGAACTGGCTCCGGGCTTGATTCCCGTTGCCGAACCTGCCATACAGCCGCTCAGGGCACAGTGAAAAGTCTCTTGCCGGACCTGCATTTACCGGCCCGAAGAAGGAGACGAGTAGAACAGAAAGAAAATTGAATCAATAAATTATATAAAGCAAGAATGAAAAAAATTGAATGTATTATTATGGATTGGGCGGGTACGGCTGTCGATTACGGATGTTTTGCTCCTGTTGCCGCCTTTATGGAAGCCTTTGCGGAAAAAGGGCTGGTGATTGACGTCGTACAGACCCGTAAGCCTATGGGATTGCCGAAAATTCAGCATATCCGCGAGCTGCTTTCAATGCCCGAAGTGAACGGACAATTTGTGGCCCGCTATCAGCGTGCATGGACCGAAGAAGACGTGGTGGAACTGAACCGTCTTTTCGAAAAGCACCTGTTTGCCTCGCTCGAAAACTATACCGACCCTATCCCGGGCGTTATTCCGACATTGGAAAAGCTGCGTGCCGAAGGTCTTAAAATCGGCTCCACTACCGGATACACCCGTGAAATGATGGATGTCGTTCTTCCGGCTGCACAGGCAAAAGGGTATCGCGTGGATTATTGCGCTACTCCGAACCTCCTTCCTTCCGGTCGTCCGGCTCCTTACATGATTTTTGAGAATCTGACGAAGCTGGCTGTCCCCAGTCTGGATGCCGTAGTGAAAGTAGGAGATACGATTGCCGATATCAAAGAAGGGGTGAACGCGAAAGTGTGGAGCGTAGGCGTGATTCTCGGCAGTAACGAGATGGCACTTACCGAAGAAGAAACCCGGTCGATGCCTGCCGGCGAACTGGAGGCCCGCATAGCGGAAGTGAAAGAGCGCATGCTTGCCGCAGGTGCTTCTTACGTCATTCGCACGATAGAGGAACTGCCCGCTTTGATCGACAAGATCAATGCCGGAAGATAAGGAAAAGAACATTATTCATTTTAAAAAGAACATCACATTATGAAACCATATTTATTACTGACTCCCGGACCTCTTACTACCTCAACCACCGTTAAAGAAGCTATGATGACCGACTGGTGTACATGGGATGAAGACTACAATCTCGGCATTGTGGAGGAACTGCGCAAAGAACTCGTATCCCTCGCCACTCAAAAGACGGAAGACTATACCTCGGTTCTTCTGCAAGGCAGCGGTACCTACTGCGTGGAAGCTGTGCTGGGCGCAACCATCACTCCCAAAGATAAACTGCTGATTTGCAGCAACGGAGCTTACGGCGACCGCATGGGAAACATTGCGGAGTACTATCATCTCGACTACGACATGTTGGCTTTTGAAGAGACGGAGCAGGTATCTGTGGAGTATGTCGACGATTACCTGAGCAATAATTCAGATGTGACTCACGTTGCCTTCGTACATTGTGAAACGACTACCGGCATTCTGAATCCGATCAAAGAACTGTCACACATCGTCAAGATGCACGGCAAGAAACTCATAGTCGACTGTATGAGCAGCTTTGGCGGTATCCCGTTGGATGTAAACGAATTAGGTATTGATTTTCTGATCAGCAGCTCCAATAAATGCATTCAGGGTGTGCCGGGTTTCGGATTCATCATCGCCCGTCGTTCGGAACTGATGCGTTGTAAAGGTGTTGCCCGCTCGCTTTCTCTGGATATCTACGACCAATGGGAGGCGATGGAGAAAGGACACGGCAAATGGCGCTTTACCTCGCCGACCCACGTCGTTCGTGCTTTCAAGCAGGCTCTGACGGAGCTGATCGAAGAGGGTGGGGTAGAGGCCCGTTACCGGCGTTACTGCGAGAATCACCGTATTCTGGTGGAAGGCATGTGCTCTCTCGGCTTTGTCACGCTGCTTGACGACAGCCTGCAATCGCCCATTATTACCTCTTTCCTCTATCCGCACGACGGTTTTGACTTCAAGGCATTCTATCTGGCATTGAAGAGCAAGGGCTTTGTCATCTATCCGGGAAAGATATCGAAGGCAGATACGTTCCGTATCGGTAATATCGGCGACGTACATCCGGAGGATTTCCGCCGCTTGGTAGAAGTGATTCGTGATACGGAATATTAATCCGTATCCGATAAGAGATTAGTTGTCATTCAGTACGTAGTGAAGAGTCTGCTCTCTGTGTGTATGGGAGAGGAGATTCTTTGCTGCGCTACGGATGACATCTTTTTTGTCATGGCCGATTCGTTTCCCTCTTCAGCGTAGATGGTTGCGACAGCCGCAGGCTACTGACAACAGCCGCCACAGCGGCAAACCCGCTTCCAACCATCAGGCAGACAGCCGTACTCCGGTCGTGCACGACAAAACTGAAAAGCAATGCTACCAATGTAGTACCGAACGTTTGCCCCAGCAATCGTGCCATCCCCAGCATTCCGCTGGCACCGCCCGAGCGCTGTGTCGGAGCGGAAGAGATGATCGTGCTGTTATTGGGAGTCTGAAACAGTCCGAAGCCCGCTCCGCAAAGCATCAGACGAAGAATAATACTGATATCGGACGACTCGGCGGTAAGCCCCGAGAGCGAGAAGAGTCCGACGGCAAATAATACCATGCCGATGCTTCCCAATATCCCCGGATGGATGCGCTCTACCAGATAACCTGCCAGCGGAGCCGTCACAAGAGTTGCCAGCGGCCACGGAGTCAGCAGCAATCCCGTCATGACTTCGCTATGTCCCAGCGTATTCTGAAGGAAGAACGGAAGAGACACCATCGCTGCCATCTGAGCGATAAACGAACAGATGGATGTCAGAATGGACAACCGGAAAATCGGTATCCGCAACAGGTCCAGCGGCAGTAACGGAGTGGTTTGAGTGAGCTGCCGCCGTACGTAAAACGTTCCGACGATGGCCAATATAATCAGCTGCAAGACAAGAAAATCCATCTCTTCGTGATGCGCGAATCCGTCCAGTGTATAAATCAGTAATCCGAAAGTGATGGCATTGGCTATGGCACTTACGAAGTCAAACTTCCGCTTCGTGCGCTCTTCCTGTCTCGGCAAATGCTTGATGCCCAGCAGTAATGCTGTAATTCCCAGCGGTACGTTAATGGCGAACAGCCAGTGCCAGCTGGCTATCGAAAGAATACCGCTTGCCACCGACGGACCTGCTGCCGCTGAGATCGCCACTACCATCGCATTGATTCCCATTCCCCGTCCGATCTGGCTTTTGGGGTAGACGTAACGTAGCTGCGCCGTATTCACACTTGTGATAGCCGATGCGCTGAATCCCTGGAAGATACGTGCGATTGTCAGCGTCCAGAATGAATCGGACAAGGCACAAATCAGTGAAGTGATACAAAACAGACCGATGCCTGACAGAAACACTTTCCGATAACCGATAATCTCTCCCAAAGAAGAAAAAGACAGCAAAGAAACAACGATGGCCAACTGATAACCATTGATAATCCAAGTAGTTACGGCAGGTGAGGTCCCGAAATCGTGCGAAAGCGTGGGGAGTACAATATTAATAATATTGACATCGAGCACCGACATACAAAGAGCGAAGCCGATGGAGACCACTGCCCAGATACGTCTCGGCATTGGCAGTCCATCGGTTTCATCTATAGGAGTGGTATTATTTGTTTGTATCATAAAAAACTTATTCTTGTAGAACTTGATTTTGTCTGTAAATGTAAACAAAACAACGAACTACGTGTTTCAAGTTTCTTTGAAATATAAGTTTTTTTAGCGCGGAAGGTCCGGTTGTAGCTGTTCAATTATCTGGCTTTGTTCAGTTTCAGTATCCGCTGATTGCTGCTTCCCCGAAACTCCAGATAAGGGGAGAAGAGCGCCTGTTCGAAACGCCCGTCCACCAGTACATCTATATATGGCAGACTGGCATTCAAACGTGGATTGGCTTGGATCTCTTCATAGGTATATCCCGTATAGCACCAGATATTCATTCCCGTTTCCTCCTTCACCCGTTTGACGAAAAGCAGGAACGCTTCCGGATGATAAAAAGGATCTCCCCCGGAGAAAGTCACCCCGTCCAGCAGCGGGTTAGCTTTGATTTCCCGGATGATCGATTGAATCCGTTCCTCCGTCAGCGGTTTCCCGGCCTCCGGATTCCAACTTTCCGGGTTGTGGCAGCCGGAACAGTGATGGGAACATCCGGCAAGGTAAATAGAATACCGAATGCCTTCACCGTCAACGATTGTTTCGGGATAAGTCCCTAATAAATTCATAGCCTCAAAAAATGAAGAATTAAAAATGAAAAATTAAGAATGAAGCGCACAAAGAAATGAAGAATTAGGAACGAAGAATGAAGAGAACAAATTAATTAAGAAATTAAGAATGAAGAATACCCCTTGATAAACAGTTTAATACCATTACCCTGCAAAGTAATTCTTCATTCTTCATTTCTCCGTTTTTTTGTTCCTTATTTAATTCTCCTCATTAGTTTCCTCCGTGTTTTACGCGGTCCTTCTCTTCCGCCCGTTTGGCAGAGTTCCAGGAGCTGAGGTCTCCTGTCAGATAACCGGTGATGCGGCGCATACGCAAAATATTTTCGCTTTGGCATACCGGACACTTGTCGAAGATAACCCCTTTGTATCCGCAGTTGTGGCAGGGATCTACCGGGGGGTTGATGGAGCCGTAGCCTATGTTCTCATCGTGCATCACCTTTACAATTTTGGCGATGGCGCGTACATTCTTCTGGGCTTCTCCGTCCAGTTCCACATAAGTGATGTGGCCGCCGCCGGTGATAGCGTGGAACGGGGCTTCACGTCTGATTTTCTCCACGATGCTAATTGGTTCCTTCACGTCAACATGGAATGAGTTAACGTAGTAATCACGGTCCGTAACTCCCGGAATTTTACCGTATTTTCTGCGGTCCATTTTGGTGAAACGTCCGGAAAGTCCTTCAGCAGGGGTGGCTAGCACAGAATAATTCAGGTTGTATTTCGCTTTATATTCGGCCACTACTTTGTTCATTTCCGTTACAGCTTCGTACAGCGTGTCCCAAGCCTTCTGGCTGTGTCCGTGACCTTCGCCGTAGAGGGCGACCATCGCATTGTGTCCACCGATAAAACCGATTCCCAGCGTACCGCTGCGCAGTACGTCGCCTACCTGTTCGTTCGGATTCAGTGCGGCTCCGCCTTTCCATACGTCGTTGCCCATCATGAACGGGAACTGGCGGGCCAGAGCAGTACGCTGATACTGATACCGTTCGTAAAGCTGGTCGGCTACAAGAGTGGCCATATTGTGCACAGATTCCATGAAGATCTCTTTCGCTTTCTGCTCGATAGCATCCTTGTTGCGTTCGTCCTCTATCAGATTTTCCGCTTTGATGCGGGCTTCGATGGCAAGACGCGGCATATTCAGCGTAGTGAATGAAAGGTTTCCGCGGCCCAAAGAAGACTTTTCTCCTGCCACATTTTCAAATACGCGGGTACGGCATCCCATGGTTGCCAGTTCGTAGATGTAACGTTTCGGGTCATTGGCTTTCCATTTCTCGTTTTTGTTGAAAGGAGTGTCGAGGAACATGAAATTCGGGAAAAGAGCTTTTGCCGTTGTCTGGCAGGCCTGTAGCAGCAGGTCGAAGTTCGGAGCCTCGTAAGTGGACTTCATGGCGTCTTCGATCTTTTCCATTTTCATCGCTTTCTCGAAGTCCTTTTCCGAGTAGGAAACTCCATCCTTCACCTTGAATATCTGAATGGGGAATACGGGCACTTCGCCACGTGTTCCGAGTCCTTCGATGGTAGCTTTCAGCAGCTCTTCGATCACGAGGCGTCCTTCGGCAGAAGTATCCGTTCCGTAGTTGATGGAGCTGAACACTACCTGGTTGCCGCCGCGTGAGTGCATGGTGTTCAGGTTGTGGATAAAGCCTTCCATGGCCTGATGCGTATCTTTTCTTGTTTGCTGATAAGCCTTTTCTGCGATGCGTGTCAGGTGTTCCTTATCTATAATGATTTGCAGGGCTATCAAGGCGATGCGCAGTGCTTCGCGTTCTGCTTCTGTTGACTTGATAGACGACAGATGTTCTTTTATCAAGGTACGGATCGCTTTTTCGTCCGCCTGAGTTCCGTTCTCCATTGCCACATAGAAGTTGATGAACGAAGCCAGATGTTTGCGGAATGATTTAGCTACTCCTTTTGCCATGAAGAAGTCGAAGGCGGGGATTGCCTGTCCGCCGTGCTGCTCGTTCTGGTTGGTCTGGAAGATGATTGTTGCAAGCGTAGCGTAGCTTTGGATGCTCTGCGGTGTGCGGATACTGCCGTTTTTGGTGCGGAAGCCGCGTTCAAAGAGGTCGTCCATGTCGTACTGGATGCAGGTCGTCGTCTTTGTCGGATAATAATCAAGGTCGTGGATATGGATGTCGCCTAACTGGTGTGCTTCGGCAAAACGCTTCGGCAACAGATACTTATAGGTATAATCTTTGGTAACTTCCGAGGCGAATGTCATCATTTGTCCGGCGGGCGTGTGGCTGCTCATATTGGCGTTGCTCAGGTTCACATCGTTCTTGTCGATAGCGACGATGCCGTCCATCACATGCTTCATCTGGGTTTTCTTGTCTCTTTCCGTGTTTCTCCATTCGCGGTAGATGATGTATTTCTTCGCCACTTCGGGGCGAACCTTCATCAATGCCTTTTCTACTAAGTCCTGTATTTCCTCCACGGTGATTGTGGGGTTGCTGAACTGACTGATCACACTCATCGTGACGTCAGCAATCAATTGCTGTTCGTCCTGAATGCCTGTTGCACTGAATGCTTTGCTGATTGCATTCTTGATCTTACTGATAGAGAAATCTTCTCTTTTACCATCACGTTTGATGATACAAATTTCCGCGTAGTTCATAACTTTAACTCCCGAAAGTGATTAATAATATGTTTATTTGATTCCGGCAGGTCTTCTGACTTATCTCTCCCTCGCAGCGCCTTCCCACATTAGCTGATGCAGTGGCATCGTGTGCGGATTCATCGAGAATTACAGCAGCGGGTACTGTCGCCGATTTGCACAGCGTTCCCTCATTGACTAAACCTCTTTTTAGTTCCGAAACCGGATACAAAGATAGAAGATTATCCAATAGCTTGGGTAGCTTTTAACATTAAATTTTTGGGAAACTTTTCTTTCTTGCTGATACAGAAAGTTTTCCGTTTTGGATAACTTTTAAGGAATGATTCTTGCTAAAGATATTAGTTTTTCTTCTCTGCTATATTGAAATAATCGGACTCTCGTATAAGTATCACATGGCTCATAATTGTACTTATTAGAGGACTCACGCTTTTATCGGACTTAAAAAAGATAGACGAAATGAAGATTTTAAAAGATTTGCATACTGGTAGAAAGAAGTTTTCCAGAGTTGAGCGGATGCATTTTTTGCAAGAGTTGGAAGAAGAACTGAAAGTTTATTATCTCTCTTATACTGAGACAGTAAATAGGCCTTATTCCGAACAGGAACAAGAGATTATTGTCCGGATTATCAAGATGCTGATTCGTCAGCTTCGGGGTACATCCAAGTTTCAGTTGTTTAGCAGGAGAGGTGCAAGACGTAAGTCCGAAGATCCGGATGATGTGGAAGAGCGGGAAGAACGCCGGAAGGAGCAGACAGACGAGATACGTTTGAAACATACTAACCTTTATTCGTACAATCCTCTTTCCAAGAAATATAAAGCGAAGAAGGAAGAACTGCTCCGGAATCTGAAAAGGGAGTTCTAGTCTTCCGGATGTTTCATTGAGAACGTCCGGGAGGTAACAGGAAGAGTAGACCGGCAAATGCGTATGTATTGTGAGTCCCTTGCGTTTGTTGAGTCTGCTCTTCTTTGTTTATCTTCTATTTATTCCTTTTCTGTTTTTTATGTTCCTGCTTTTTCCGATAGGCTTCTTCTAATGTATATTTGTTTACTTTCATTGTTGTTTTATATCCAAGGAATAATCCTGTTAAAAGTAACATCAGATAATTGTATAATATAGACTTAAACTCTAAACTGAAGGTTATATATATTACAAAATACCAGCAATAAATTTGCGGTATTATTATTTCGGAGTTCAAATATAATGTCCGGATCATTCCTTTTTCTTTCAGAGGCTGTTTAGGTGTCTTTATATATGGAAACAGATAACTCATCATTCCACCTATTGCAATAATTGCTCCCCAAAGCATGACTACTATTACAATAGTATGCTTTAGGTAGTAATATTTATAAAAAAAAGAGGAAAACATGAAGCAAGGAATTATTATGACGCAAAACCATGAAGTAAGTTTCTCATATATTGCTATAAAAAGATGTCTCATATAACTATAAATTAATCGTTAAAACAAATTATTTCCATCATTCTTTTGTGATTTTATATACCTTGATATGGGTTAATTATGTTCTAATTGCCCATATCAAGGTAGGAGACTGGTAAATCCTAGTGCATAAGAGTTATTTATTTATTTTCTTTTTACTAACTCGATTTAAAATATATAAGTTGGCTTTTATTGCTATTCGATTTCCAAGAAATAATCCTAGTAAAAGTAGCATTAAATAATCAATATATATGGATTTTCGAGCGAAGAAAATAATATATGCTGCTGCACAGTAATAATATAACATATCAATGTTTTGATGAAACTTGAAACAAGCTGTTTGAATAATATCATTAGTTTCTACTTCCTTTCCCTTTGGATGTTTATTCCTCTCAAAGTAATTTAATATCTTACCTATCAACCATATTATCCATGAAATTAATAATAATATCATGATAATAAACATAAACTCAAATTCTCCTAAGTCAGGATGAAAAAAACAATAGATAATCATTAAAATGCTGTTGAGTATGGTTATCTTCTTGAATATTTCTATAAAAATATTTCCCATATATTGTTTAATGTGTTAATCTTTAAGTTGTTCTATTATCCATTCAAAAATATCTCTTATATAGTTTGTAGAATATTCTTCCTTTCCGACAACTTGATTAGTATGAGCATCATATGCATCTTGAGTAGGATCGGGAGTTGTTAATTCTAAAGCTGTTCTGGCTATACCCGAACCTATTAAAACTTTTTTTCCTGCTTTTCCTATTTTACTTTTATCATTAGGATCCCTTTTAGGAGCCGGATCGCCATTAGGCATCATTCCTGACACGTTGGTATCTATACTGTTTGCTACGTTTGCCTGATTCTTGTCTAAATTTTCTTTAGCTTTTCTGTCTCTTTTCCTCTGATGATTGTATTCAGGACTGACAGCGCTCTTTACCTGATAATACAAGAGAGAGCCAAAGGTATAAGACATCTTAGGCGCATCTGTAATCATTTGCCCTAACTCCGCGAACTTGTCTGATGTATGCCTCATTATTTGTTGATCTGAAGGCAAGTTATAGCTTTGAGTTCTCGTCAAAGGGTAATAGAACGGGAGAGGACCATAGGGTGTCGGGATCGCTACTCCTTGTTTGCCGTCCGGATCTATATGTGTAACTGGATTATTAAAGCAATACCCATAAGGAGTATTTGAATAATTCTTTTCACTTGACGGATCTGCTACATGCCATCTTCCCAACGCTGCATCATACATTCTTGCCCCATAATCATACCAATCCAATCCATTCTTTCTGTCCAATTCTTTGCTATTATACTTAAAAGGTTGGACAGATGAAGTCGAAGCGAATACTCCTCCGAACGGATAATAATGATTAACCTCATCTACATTATTATTCTCGTCTATAACCACCCGATTATTTCCTTGATGGTCTTGCAAGAAATAGTGATGAACAGCATCCGCAAGGGTTACATATCCTACCTCTGTCAGCAGTTTGACAGGAATTCCATTTTCATAGATCACGTTGCCGCAATAGTCTGTAATAAGTGTATCCTTATCTGTCACATGTGTAGTACGAAGTTTGGCTCCTTCCGGACTATAGAGATAAGAAATGTTACTTCCGTTCTCAAACTTTATGAGGCTTGGCAAATTTAAGTAATTATATTGGATATCAGTAATTTTTTTGTTTAAATCTCTTTTTAGATTGCCACTGATGTCATAGGAATATTCTACAGATTTGTCAGCACCGTTTGAAAATTCGAAGCTACCTGCGTATGCCGAATTTGCAGCATTGTCTTTAACAGAGAGCAAACGGTTGCCATTATAACTCAGTGAGAGATCATCTATTAAACCATAATCATTCTGTGATGTTTGACCGAAACGTTTCAAGCCCAGAATATTTCTATTTTTATCATAACCGGTTATTTGTTCGTTGAAACGGTTTAAATTCATGCTGAGATTATTCCCTTCTCCGTATATTGCATCTTTCATTCGGTTTAAACCATCATAACTAAATTTATACCCGGATATTCCTGACGAAGCAGTCTGCCAAGTCATACTACTGACATTTCCATTATAACAGGGGGTTCCTGCCCCGTCTGTATAGTGCAACTTTTGTTTGAAGAACGGACTGTCAATACTTATCATCCAATTACGAATGTTGTAATCGTAGGTTAAAGCTGTTGTTCCATTATTCAGCTTCACGCTTTTAAGCCGGCACAGATTGTCATATTCATTTTCTGATAATATGGTGTCTTGTTCGCCATTCAGACGATATATCACTTGTTTCAACCGTTCTCCATTGTCATATACATAGTCGTAATACTCTGTTATTACAGTGTTTTTGTCAGAATCGAGATGTAGATGAACGTGTCCTTTTGTTGATCCCGAGAAAGTATAAGAATAAAAATCGATATCATATCCTCCCAGATGGTTTGTTCCTCGTTGCTGGATTATACGTCCTTTTTTATCATAATAGAGGGCTGTTAATAGATAGTTATTGTTATCTAGATAGGAACGTTTCCCTGACTGTAATCCGACAGGATTTAAAGTAGGAACAGAAAACTCTTTTTCTTTATTCTTCAACCATGATGGGAAATCCTTAAAGCTATATTCTAGGGATAACCGTGTAGGCTGACTTTCGAAGTCTGCAAGAAAACTATAATCATCATAATAGTTCACCTCTTTAGGGTTAGTAGAAACCATTCCTAACAGATCATGAATAATATAGCCGGTGTCCATGGCACCTCCTCCTTGGTGTCGTTCGGCATATACTAATACATTTGAGATTGCCGGGGCGTTGAGTGACGAACTAATGCCAATTCCCTTTATCACCTCGCGTCCCTTTTGGTCGGGGACGGAGAATATCCATTCAAATTGCCGTTGTTGAAGTCGATTTTGGAGAAATATTAATCGGTCAGCTTTGTCATAAGCATAGCGGTTGGTGTCTCCGGTTTTTTTCTTCATGATACAGTGATTGCGGTTGTCATAACTATATTGATAGGCATACAAACTCAAATCATGAGATTCCTGATACATGGGAGGCAATACATAACATAGATTCCCTTTAATGTCATACACATAATACGTATCATACTGTTTTGATCCATCCATTTCCCGATTCAGAATAGTCCTGTCTTCTTTGTCTATGAATGTGTATAATGACTTTCCGTCTTCATCCGTAGTCTGTATTACTCGCAGTTCTCTCGGATCATATACACTTTCTTCAGATAAAGTCCCTTCATCATTAATTTGATAACGGATGCAGTTTAAGGCTGAAGTCGTATCGTTTGCTAAATATTGTGTATGAACAGGATTTCTTTTCCATGCTTCTCCCACATCTTGCTGAAGTATAATTCTGCTTTCGGGAAAGTGGTCGTACTCGGTATATTGATAAGGAGCATTGTCTGCATACTGTTTTACAGTACTGTTGAAAGGATCGGAAAGAAAAGCTCCGTTGTTTCCTTGAGCATGAAGCGGTAACCATTTTTTGGATATCCGGCCCATAGAATCATACGCAGAAGTAGATACCAAATCTCCTTTTGTGGGAGAAATTCCTTGAGATACAGTTTGAATAGGCTTACCTAATCCATCAAAATACTGAAACTCCTGAAGCATGGAATCGGCATTGGGAGAAAGCATCGTTTGTGTATGGACAAAGCTCCTGTTGATATTCAGCGAGTCTGCGTTAGTTGTTGTAAAGGGAAGATTCTCATTTCCCGATAAAGCCGAGCAAATCGGCAATAAAAGCATTAAAGCAAATATATTCTTCATAATTCATAAGCTTTATTTAATTATTATTTTCTGAACCGTAATGGTAATCATACCGAGAGATAACATTCTTGTCATTGTCCTTCACACACTGGAGCCGTCCTGCTTTGTCATATTCGTAATAAGTCTTAATCCCTCTGATATCGGTCACAGAAGTCATTCCTATTAAAGGCTTATACTCATATCGGGTTTTCAATCCATCTTTTTCTATGGTAACCGGATAGCGGTTATTATATCCCCAAACGTAAGAAGTGACACTTCTGTCTTTAGCTGTTTGCCGTGTTAAGTTTCCCCATGAATCGTATGCGTCATTGTGGAAGTCGGAATCAACAAAATCCAGATTAAAGTCTTTCCATTGAGGAAGTTGGTCATAGGCGGTTTTTCTTATTTCTTCCAGTTTTATCAGCTTGTCGTATTTTTTATATTTGTTATATTCTCCGCTTATTACTGTTTCAAAACTATCTGATTCTTTTTGAATAGTGAGTGCTTTTCTTACTGGCATACTGGTGAGAAAAGAGTCCACCATCATTTTTTCTATATCCGAAGGAGTAGTCATATCTTCCGGATATTCTATTCGCTCTCTTAATATATCACCATTGCTCAAAGTGGTCAATATACAATTCAGCCGACCGAGGGAGGACTTGAATTCGTATTCCCTTTGGGTTGTAAAAACTTTCCCGTTTGTATATTCTTTTGTCGTTTTACTACCGATCTGTGCTTTATCTACCACTTCTATGGCATCAATATAGAATACGTCGCCTGCTGTTTTTACATTTTTGATATTTTCAGTTTGATAACCGAATATAGGATGCCATTTTCCTCCTGGGTTCAGATAAGTAAATTCTTCTGAATAAATAGTATCTCCATTAAATGTTGTATAGAGTGATTCGAGAAGACCTCTTTTGTGGGCATTCGAATGAAGGCGGGAGAGAATAAATCTTGCCATACCGGAATTGGAAGAATTTATTCGCTGACCAGGAATGAAGTGGAGGCTTAGTGCATCTATCTGCGAGTAATCACCAATGAAAGGGTCGAAAGAATTTTTATATTTATATTCCGTCATACTACCATCTGATTTTTTCTCTACTACTCTGGCATATTCTATATGAGGACCCTCCAAGGAATAAGTTGCCATATCCTGAACATTTCCTCTGTTTATATAATAGAGCTGATTGGATATCACTGTGGTATAATCTAAACGATATCTAGGCATCTTTAGTAAAATGCCTGAACTGCTTCCGTCTAAATTCTGATATGTAAACTCCCGGCGGTTGCACTCACCGGTTTCCGTATAATCGCTGATCGTTTTTACTCGTACCCCTCCTGCCTGCTTGTCGACTGGTACTGATCGAATGACGTACTGATCCATTGCACGTTTGGAATAAGTATTACCTTCATATTCATACGTGGTATACCCACCAGTAGGATATGAAATCTGTTTGAGCATGCCAAGCTGGGAATATAGAGCATTCGCTTCGCGTTGACTGCTTGTTATCACTTCTTTTTTATCCTTATCTGTTGTTGTAGAAGGAATGAAGTTGTTGATGCCGATTAATAACTGTCCATTATAATATCCCCAATGATCTACGGCACATGTGCCATTGAAAGGAAATACCAATATTGATGGAAACTCATCTACTCCTATATAATTCATTTTATAAATCTTCCCTTCTCCGAAATCAACCTCCTTTAAGAATAAGACTTTATTTTTATCCGCAGAATACTGATAGCTTAAATCGCAATGTAGTATTTGTTCTGTAGTCGGAGACAGGGAGTTGACCGTCACGGATGACAACTTTAGCAGTGCAGGCAAATCATGTGGATTGCGATCTGCTCCATATTTTTCTGACTGTTTTGAGGTATAGTCTAGTTGAATACGGCATACATCCCCCACTAAGATACTTTCCAGATAAGTAGGAAATTGAGACACAGTACTAGATTCATAGTATGAAGCCGATCCTCCGGATTGAGTCGATACTATCTTGTAATTAGGTGAGGGCATCATGTTTTTAATGATTCCCCGACTTGTATAGTCTCCTGATCGGTATATCAAAGATACTTTTCGTCCATTAGGTGCTATGATTTTTGTTAACTGCCAGGATATGACAGTTCGTTCCACACTTTTTTCTGAGATACTACATTCCCGATCATATAATCCGGACTGATCTCCTCCGAATATATATTTGTATCCATCATTGGTGGTGATTTCAAAAGAAGAAATTGGACTGTTTTGAAAATTGAATACTTTGATCTTAAAGTTGTCTCTTGCAGTGTTTGTATTGTAAATACATATTTTCTTGTTTACATCAAACTGAAAACTACCCTGATACCCCATAAAATTGAAGTGAAAAATGTCCGGAGTACTCTCGTACATAGCCGATGATGGCTTTGAAGGATCATACAGATAAACAAAAGGCTCATCAATAGTACTTATGTTATGAAATTGCTTTCCGAGTAAAAGAGGATTCGTTATGCTTTCATTAACAGGAACAGAACGATGGTAATCATAATAGCCGGCCATCGCGATATCATGGTTCTCATCCGGAATTCCTACTACTGTACGAGTGATAACTCCACCCGTATTCAGATACCATCCTTGCCCTAAAATGCCGGTTTGATGATTGGCAACCAAGCCATTGGATGCATATTCTAAACTTATGGGGATTTCAAAGTCGTTATCTTTATAAGTATAGACAGGAATAGAAACTCCCGTTGTACCCGTATATAAATCGACCGGATTATTTCCGTACCGAACAAAACTTTGAGTTTGCGGAGTCTGGATCGTTTCCTCTACTGAGAATATTGTTTGTGCCTGAGCCGTAAGTACGAGACAACAGGACATACATAAAGTAATAAGTTTATATTTTAATAAATAATTCATATGTTATTATTTTAAAGATTGATACTATTAATACCTTGTGAAAAGGGAAGAAAGTCTTCCCTTTCACAAGGCTACTATTTTACAGATTCATCGCATTAGCGCCCAATACGCCCGCTACAGCCGAAGCTACTGCGATGACTACTTTGAGAATCATATCCCAAAGAGATTTTTTCATTGCCATAATTTTATACACCTCCTTTCCGAATGCTTTTAAATGGTTAGTTACTTCCCGAAAACTCTCTTTTTACTTCAAAGCAAGGGCATGCCTTGATCCACTCTTCCGGTTCAATCTCCCCGTCTCCGTTCAGGTCCGGACTGAGATCCCGGTGTCCGCACACCCGGCAGGCGGGGAAGCGTTGCTTCAGTTGGTTCACCAGCAGGCGGAGGGAGGCGCGTTGTTCCGGTGTCCGTGTGTCTGCCGGGCGTCCCCGGCAGTCCAGACCGCCTTCATAGCAGATTCCGATACTCGACGCATTGAATCCCTTCACGTGTGCCCCGATGCGTTCGATGGGACGGGTAAGAAGTGTCGTGCCGTCTTTGCGGATATAGTAGTGGTATCCTGTTCCGTTGAATCCCCGTCGCCGGTGCAGCGTCTCCAGGTCAAAGGCCGTCAGTGTCCGGTCCACCCGCGTTGCAGAGCAGTGGATCACGATTAAATCGATCTTTCTCATGATTTGGTGGAATTTGTAAATACCTGATTGACGGTTGCCTTATACCGTCGGGTCCGGAGCTTCTTCGTCGCCGTCGTCCGGGTCCGGCTTGGGCTTGGGGTTTTCCGGATCGGTCTTGTCTCCTTCGCTGCTTTCCGGTTTGTACTTGCTGAAGTCCAGCGTTTTCAGTGCGTCTTTAATCTCCTTTCCGGGGCGGAAGCGGACACGGGCGCCTTTGATCAACCCTTCTTTCACATCCTTCTGGACGAGTACACCGTTGCTGCGCAAGGTGACATAAAATGAACCGATGTTCCCCAGTCGGACGATCTCTCCTTTCTTGAAACTGTCGATCATCTCCGTGTGCAGTGCACGCAGCACACACACTACGTCTGCCCAGTTCACGGTACTCGAACGCTGGATGCGTTCCGCCATTTCGTCTATATCAATCTCACCGCTCGACTTGGCGAGAGCGTAATACAGGTCCGGTTTGTCTTTTTCCATCATGTTCTTGCGGAGCACGCTGGTGAATGAAAATACTTTTGCCATAATCTTTTTCTTGTTTTAAGTTTTTTGAATCATTGAAAAATAAAATGTTGGGGTCACAAGTGGTTCCTTGCTTGTGACATGACAAAAGTACGGTAGTGGGGATGGGCGATGTCTGTATTTGTCCGTTGATGTCCGCAGATGTCTTTTTTTATCCGGAAATGTCCGTGGATGTCTGTTCTTGTAGTGGTTTGAGGACGGGATTAAAAAGAAAGTCCCTGATGCGAGCTGAATAATACTGTTCAGTTCACATCAGGGAATTGGAACGATTCGTTCCTGATTGGGGTTCAGGACTATGTTATGCTATATCTTATTCTGATACTTCGATATGTTTGATAAGGCCCAGTTCAATATCTCTTTCGTCGTACTCTTCGGTGAACGTCAGCATATCAAAAATATAGGGATCTTTTAATGTCTCTTTTACTTGCTTGGCTTGTATTTCGGGAAGAGTGGCGGCGAAGTTACTGGTCAATGCTCCGTGAGAATGATAATAGTCCTGCTTGATTGCCTCGATAAGGAAATCCCGGCTCCAACCGTTTTTCAGACATTGGATCATGTACCAGTAGCGGGCTTTTATATCTTTCACTTTTTGCATAAGTGCTACATTGTTTCCCCAACCTATTTGTTTTTGACTCTCGGTTAGTAATTTGCCAATATCCCAATACATTGAAAGCATTTCTTCATTGGCTGTGTAAATTGCCTTTTTTGTGCAAGTAGTACTCTTGCTTTTACTTGTCTGAGTAGATATGCATAGTTGAATGCATCGTTTTGATTTTCCATTTTGATTTCGTCTGTTCCGCTAAAGATACTGCTTATTATTGGTTAATCGCTCCCCCTGTTCGAATTATTTTCTTTGCTTGTCTGTATTTGTCCGCAGATGTCCGCAGATATCTTTTTTTATCCGGAAATGTCTGTATTTACCCCAATAAAACACGCTTATTATTTTACAAATTGAACTTTTATTAGTACCTTTATACCATTGAATAATGCTAATAGAACAAGATTATGGAAGAATTACTTGAAGAGAAAAAGTTTGAAATGAGAGCTTATGACAAGGCAGAGCTGGCTCTGCTCTATTGTCCGGGCCGTTCGGAAGAAACGGCACTTAAAACAATGATGAGATGGATCAGGCAATGTGAGCCGTTGATGGAAGCGTTGGACGCTATCGGATATAACTGCCGGCGGCACCGCTTCCTGCGTCGGGAAGTGGAGCAGATTGTCCGTCACTTGGGAGAACCTTGAAAAGAGGGAACGAAGTACCTTCCCCTACTGCCGTACATACGTTTTTTTCCAGTTTTCAGTATATCATTCAGCAGGTTGTTGTACTTCTCTTTCTCTCTTCTTGTACTTGTCCGGTCCATTTCTTGTACATCACAGGCTCCGTTTCAGTACTTCTTTTCCCTCATTCCAGTACTTGTTCCTCTCCATTCTGGTACTTGTTTCCCTTCTCTCTTGTACCGGTTTCTGTTCCGTTTCTGCGGACCTCTTCTCTTGTGATGTATCTATTTTATACCAATTTATCAGCTCTTTGAGGCTACTGCCACTGACAACTGACACTTAACGCCTATTTGTCTGTGAATTCTTTTATTCTGATATATCTATCTTCTTGTTTATCAATGTATTTTAATTCTAAGAGACTCTTTAGATACCTACAAGTGCTTCTTTCACTAATACCTTTTGTCAGTGCTTTCTCTTTGATCTCTTTGTAAGTAAAAGTCGTTGGAAGACTTTCTACGACCGTCCGGATTCGGAAGTAAGATTTCAAAGGTTTTGATTTCACCTCATCTCCCGGCAGTGAAGAGGAGACGAGCAGGCTGTGATTGAGGGTGGTTTGCACGATCTGCATAGCTGCATGGAAATCTTCGTCCGTGCAGATGTACTCCTTCATGCGCATGGCACCTTCATATTTGCGCAGGGCAGTGAAGATAGAGGCTATGCGTGCCACCATCAGTGCACCACGGAGGACGATAGAGCCCGGTGCATCTGCCTGCTCACTGGCTACTTCGTTGAGCAGGCGGTCGAAGTAGGTGGTATGTTCCTCCCATTGGCTGTCGGTCAGCGTGACTTCCGTAGGCGACTGCTGAAAGAAGTAGTACATCTCCAGTACTTGCAGACTAAATTCTTTGTAGAGAGTGACATAGTCTTTTTTCCCCTTGATGGGGGCTGCCGAACGATATTTCCATCGTGCCCCACAGGTGTAGATGGTGAAACGGGGGAAAAGTCCGTTCTCCATAGAGTGCATGAAGTTGGGTAGTTGGTTGGGCGTGCCGGACAGGCAGAGTGCCAGGCGCGGCACTTCAACAAAGATGAGCTCACCGTCTACCTTGTAGTCTGTGGCTGCCGATTCATGATGGTATGCGGCACGGAATACGTCATCGTGCTTGCCGTAATCCTGTTTGATGGCACCGGAGATCATGTCCAGTTCGGTAGCGTTGATAATGAGTCCGAGGTCACCATTATTTTTCAGCCGTCGGATGATTTGGTTTTTGGAGGTGCTGGGAGCACCGCATAAGTGGTAATATTCCGGTGCTTCGGGCTTCGGGCCGGGAGTGGATGCTCCTGCGGTCTGCGTCCCCTTCTTGAAGCATTGATTGCTTCGTTCCCATTCCATGAGCTCCCGTTCGTAGGTATCCTTTTTCCGTTTGTTTTCTCCTTTCAGATAGTTTTCAATCTCTCGCGGAAGCATACCTGCCAATGTGAGAAGCCCTTTGCCGGTGGCGGAAGGAGCGATGATCAGGATGTAGAGATGAGGGCTGTAAAAGCGCTGGTCGAAATTGATGCGGACAAGAGGGAGGCAGCCGCTTAAGTTGGCAATCAATCCTAGAAGCAGCATATCACGTTCGCGTTGTGTTCGTGCCGGTATCAAGGCTGCTTTCAGAAAATCGGGGAGGTTGGCGTATACTTCGTCCGGAATGCAGGGGGTGGAACCTCGTAATTCTTCATTTTTTATGGACAATTCTTCTTCTTTTCCCTGGTCGTTTTCCACAGAAACAGGCATAAAGGTGTCAGTTGTCAGTACTGTCAGTGAACGGGGAGTCTCTTGGGGAATGTAAGACAGGTCAACGTATTGATATCCAGCTGATAAGTCTTTTTGCAGCTCTTGCAGCGTATAGCCGTTTCCCACGATTTCTACTGACATAACAGATGTTAATTTTTCAACCTCCTCTTTCGAAAATCCCTTACGTCGTGCGCTTCTTCCCATTGCCAGCATGGATTCGTGGCGATTGCCTTTTTGCCAAGGATGGTACTGGGCGAAGTGGCGGACGAAAGCTTCGATGTATCCGCAGGCTTCGGTAGGGGGAGGGATAGGAGAGGCTTTTCCGTTGTTATTATCCTTGTTGTTGCCATGGTTGCCGCTGCCGTAATTGTTTTTAGTTTGGAGCAGATGGGCCAGCGAAGGATTGGCGGCAAGTTCTTCACGCCACGGGTAGGGTTCGGGGGCAGGGTTGTAGTAAGCGTCGGTATCCCACACACAAGAGCAGGGCTGGGTGATGCGGGCGCATTGTCCGTCGCACGGGTGTCCGGCGATTTGTTCCAGTGTCTGCCGGCAGATAGCGTAGGCGAGGGGATACTCTTCCGGGGTACGGGCGTCGAGAAATACGATGACTTTGAGCCCTCTGCCGGAGATGCTGGTCTGTGTGTAAGGCACGTAGGGGAGAGCACGGAAAAGGGCTTTGACGGCAGATGTCCGTTCGTTCAGGTGGTCGAGGTCGTACATGGCTAGTCCGCTCATTTTTTCCAGATTGGCTGCGGCATGACTGCAATGCGGGCGGCAGATGCCCTCGATGATGACGACAGGCATGGCGCCTTTTACCATTTTGGCTTCATTGCTGCGGTCGGGACGGTCTTGCAGTTTCCGGTAGCATTCGGTTTGTGCCTTCCAGAGTGAGCTGATGGTTTGCAGGTAAAGGTTGTGTAGGGTGACGATGGTTGATTCTTTGCTCCAGGTGTTTCTAAAAAAAGAAAAATGAAATTGTAAATTTTTGCTTTGCAGTGAGTTTTGTCTTTCCATACTACTTTTTTTGTTTTTATTGATAAATCGATAGTATGAGATAAAGAAGGGAGGATAGTGCTTTCACTATTTACAGAATGCAGAATAGTCGGTTCTTTAAGTCGGCTGCAAAGATAGACCGGTTGTAAAGAAGCTTAAAGTGTTAAAAATAGCGTTTCTTTCGCGCTCTTTCTTTTATATTATCCGGCTACAACTACTTCTATGTCGTAATTGATGAAAAGTCCGCTTTCAATAACGCCCGTGATTGTTTTCAGCTGTTCTTCCAGTGAAGCGTCAATATAACGGAAATAGGTGTCGAGGATGAAGTTTCCGTTTTCTGTCAAAATAGGTCCGTCTTTACCATGGGCCGGTCGTAATGAAATTTTGGAGGCTCCCAGACGGTACAGTTCTTTTTCGACGTATGGCAGTGCATTCGGAAACACTTCCACCGGTATGGGGAATTTGCTGCCCAGCAGGTTGACAAGTTTGCTGGGATCGACGATGATAAAGGTTTTGCCGCTGCTCCTGATCAGCAGCTTTTCTTTGAACATGGCTCCGCCACGCCCTTTTATCAGATTGTGGTCGGGGTCCACTTCGTCTGCCCCGTCAAATGTCCAGTCGGGACGTTTGTTCCAGAGGGTGGTTTGAGGGATGCCCAGTTGGATGCAAGTCATGGAGATTTCCTGGGAGGCGGGGACCACTTCCAGAGGCAGGTGCTCTTCGTGAATCCGCTTGGCCAGTTCGAACAAAGTGAGGTAGACGGTGGAGCCGGAGCCGGCTCCTATTATGTCGCCAGCTTTGGCTGTGGCGGCAATCTCGCGTGCCACACGTTGTTTGGCTTCTCTGTTGGTAATTTCATTCGACCATTGCAGGTCTTTTATCAGTTGGTTTTCCCATTTCATTGTTCTTGCATTTTTAGAGTCTCCTTATATATATAACGACTGGAAGGGTAGGTTTGGTTCAATGAAAACGGGAGAATAAAAAAATAGATGGATGATTGCTTGGAATATAGTTTTTAATAACTATTTTTGTAACCTAAGGGTTTCTTTTTGGAACCTATGGGTGAAACTTGAAGATAAGAGTATGGACTAAATTCTATGGTTATGGAAAATTTTACGATTGAAAAGATGGAGATTAAAAGGTTTAATGCTCTATTGGTGCGGACTATTGCATCGACGTTGCTTTTGGGATGGATAGCATGGTGGATTTATTGTATAGATAACAATGAAAGTACGTGGGGCATGAGTTATTTTAATGCTTTTGTATTGTTGATATATGCGGCTGTCGCATGGAAGACATCCGCTACACTTGAAAAGATCAAGAATGATAAGAGGCTGGCAGAGGCATTGGATGGTGAAATCTATTCGGTGTATAATTACAAATCTTTGGCTACGGGATTTTATGCAGCTTTGATAGCTGGAGTCATAGTCTTTACTTTTGGAGATTGTTTGAATCTTTCGGTACATATTGCTTCTCTGATTATCATTTTCATAGCCGGATTATCTTCGCAAATAAGAAAATTGATTCTTTATAAACCATAAGTTTAAGATGGAAAATAAAGAACTACTGAATAAAATAAAGGTGTACAGGGCGATGAAGAACATCAGTCAGGAAGAGCTGGCTGTAGCTATTGGAGTGACCCGTAAGACAATAAATACGGTAGAGACAGGAAAGTTCATCCCCTCTACGGTTCTTGCGCTGAAGATAGCACGTTATTTCGGAGTTCCGGTGGAGGAGATTTTCGTGTTGAATGACGACCTGCTGTAACTTACAATATCAACCAGATCGCTATCATATGTCCGATGCTTCCTCCCAGACAGAACAGATGGAAGGTGGCATGCATGTACGGTTTGCGCAGCGAATAAAACACCGCCCCGATGATATACGAAGCTCCCCCGCCTATCAGCCACCAGAAGGCCGGGGCGGCTCCCATCTCTGTTAAGTTATCCATCAGAGGTTTCATGGCCACCAGAATGCTGGCTCCCATGGCTACGTAGCAAACCGTTTCCAGATTACTGTGTTCTTTCAGTTTCTTGAAACTCAGTATGAAGCCGACGATAGCCGACAGCCAGACAAAAGAGAAAATGCCCCAGCCCCAACCTCCGGCATGCCTCATGACAAGCAGTGTGAACGGCGTATACGTTCCCGCAATGTGCAGGTAGATCGCCCCGTGATCGAATTTGCGAAGCAGCTCTTTCAATCTGCCCGGGTGATTGCCGTGATACCATGTGGAACTGACATAAGAAGAAAGCATGCCAAACAGATAAACGGATACACAAGCCACCGCCCAGTCCGGTTCGGTGCTGGCCGCCGCTTTCGAGAGCAAGAAATACCCGGCTATGACTCCAAGCAGAATACCTGCCCCGTGACTGAGCGTGTTTGCCCATTCTTCGACGTTATTATATCTTTTATTTTCCAATGTCTTCTTTCGACTTTTGTTATGTTAGAGCCGCAAAGGTACACTTTTATTTTTTCTTGAAAGCCAGACTGATTTTCTTTTTAATAGGTTGTATTTTCTTTTTATACCAACTTTCCTTTGCTGAAGGAACAGCCGGTTTATCTTCGGCATTGGATGATTCTATCAAAAACTTTCTCATCTGTTCTTCCGGTGGATAGATCCATACAAAATCAGTATCTTTGTACTCAGGATAATCATCCATAAAAAAGCCCCAGTCTTCAGTGTCAAAGTTATAGTAACCAAGATTGGTTATTCCGCGTTTATCGCAGGTTAGTACCGTGAGAGAAAATTCTTCTTTACCGTCCCGTGCAGGGAGGTCTGTTTTTTTGTGTATTTTCATTTTTCCTTTAATTTGGTTTTTTCTTTAGTATGATTTTCCCGTTATATTGCTCTGCTACTTGTTTCCGGAAGTCGAGGAAGGCCGCATATTCTTCGGGAGCATAAATCCCTTTGCGCATAAACAGGTTGTGGACAATCCATATCTCGTTATCATTCACTCGAACCGAAGAATGGAAATTGCCGAATTTGCTTTTCAGGTCAGCCGGTCGCGGAAGCCCTTCAATGGTATATCCTTCGGGAAGCTGAATGCGGATGCTGTCGGCATCCGAGTAACCGAAATTGACGTGGATGGGGTGGGTGCGCTTTGTGATATGCGGTACGCTGAACCCTTTGCGAAATACATTGGCGGGGATAAACAGGCGGTTTCCCGTCTTGTTTCCGTACTGGTTGCTGCTTGCCGTATAGTCGAATGTGATAGACGGATTTGCCTCTTTGCATTCGCTGATGTGCAGGCGCAGGATATCGGCCTGCGAAAGGTTGATGTCCGAGCGGATACGGTCTTTCTGCTTGTTGGGTTCCAGGTAGACTATCCCCGCTTCGTTTTCGTATTGGAATAGCCGGGATACTTCTTGAACTTCGATCTTCGCTTCTGCGGTGGGCGAGAGTGAAATCCGTGCGGTGATCTGTTGCGTATTCAGCGAGTCGGGATAGGCGGGCAAGCGGTATATGCTGCCCCCGGTGGGCTGGATGAGCAGGGCGTCGTGTCCGGCAATGTCCTGATGGACATAGCCGAAAGGAAGCTGCGGATTCGTGCATTCCAGCCAAAGTGTATCTTGCGGGAGAGGCACTTGCAGAATGACGTGGTTCATCTGGTTGGCACTGGAGAAGTCGGGCAGCAGCCGTTCGTTGGTGGTGCTGATTACCGTATAGGTGGACGGGATGCCCAGCTCGTTCAGCATGGCACGGGCGTAGTTGGAAAGTCCCTTGCAGTCGCCGAATCCGGTGCGGCAGACGTCGGTGGCGGTAATGGGCTGCAATCCTCCGATACCCAGTTGGATGCTGACGTAGCGGGTGGTCTTTGCCAGATAATCGTAGACGGCTTTCACTTTTTCGCGGTCGGTTGTGCAGTTTGCTGTCAGTTCGTGCAGCTTGCTTTTGAACGGTTCGGTGAGCAGGTCGCGGTCTTTGAGAAGGCTGTACTGCCACTCTCCGTACTTTTGCCATGTGCTCATGTCGCCCTGCTTCTTGTCGAAACTGAAAGCGGAAGGGGCGAAATATACGCGCGGGAATAGTTCGGCAAAGCTGGGTCCGAACGGTTCGCTCACGATAGGCGGCAACTGGGCGGCGGACACTTCCAGAATCTGCTGTCCTTCGGGACCGGTGGATTCCTTCACTTGGATATTTTTCCCGTCAGTGTTCAGTGTCCGGTATCTGCATTGCTGTCCGGCAGGCAGTTCGATGCGGTAGGAAGCCTTCTCTACTCCCTGGCTGAAATCCATTTGCGGCATGAAGGTAGAATAACCTATCAGTCCGTTATTGCATTTCACTTCCCACACATATTTCACGGTGAAAGGGAAGGAGGGATAGTTGCATTCGTAATAGTAAAGATAATCGTCCGTGGTGAGCGAGGAACTGTATTCGCTTTTCACCAGTTCCGATTTTTTGATCTTCCGCACGCTTTCTCCCGAAGCGTTGATAAGCTCTCCGGAGAACTTCTGCAACGAACGGAACATATCGCAGCTGCAGAAGAAATGTGCCGCATCGAGTCCCTTCTTATTAAGGATGGTGACGGTGCGGGTTTCTCTCTCGACGGACTGGGTCATCGACTTGCAGATCACTTCCGTCCGCGCGTCTACGATGAGGGAGTTGGAATTGGAGGCTATGTCCTGGGCACGGACAGGCAGGAG
The DNA here is from genome assembly GCF_001811315.1 of Bacteroides sp. HMSC067B03. Lineage (NCBI taxonomy): Bacteria > Pseudomonadati > Bacteroidota > Bacteroidia > Bacteroidales > Bacteroidaceae > Bacteroides > Bacteroides sp. HMSC067B03. The sequence continues at coordinate 44,096 of NZ_KV804283.1, forward strand.
GCAAAAGCAGAGCCAAGTGCAGAGCAGTCCGTATAGTTTGGTTCGCGAATAATGGGTCATCAGCTTCATGTTATTATCATTGTTTCTTAAGCACTATCAATTCGTTATTCTTCTCGGCGACGTTTTCCCAGAACATTTTGACCGTTGGGTATTCGGTAGCGAGATGGAGTAACTTGTTGGCAATGAATGTATATGTCACGTTGATTGTGTTCCCCGACTGGCTGATGTTGTACCGGACGATGTCTTGTCCGTCTTCCGTTTTGAGATTGAGCGGTTTGGGAAGTTCTTCTACCGCATAGCCTTCCGGGATGGTCAGCATCGTTGCCTGCAGGATATGTTCGGTATATGGCATTTCGAGCGGCAACTGCCTCTCTGTCTGAATGAACGGACACTTGCTGACGTGCAGGAAAATCATGGGATTGACATAGATAAGGTCGTCATTCACCGTCGCCTGTTTTTCAAAATCGAGGAATTCCGTTATTCTGGGCGAGAAGACGTTCAGTTCTCTGGTCTCGAACTTTTTGACTTTGATGTTTTCTTCCGTTTCCAGCTGATTGATATATTCCGTGCTGTCTTTTGCTGCGTAATAACGTCTGCGGAGGTTGGCTGCATACTGCCCCATATACACTGCGTTGCGGTCGCCCGTGATCTGTCCGTCCGGATGAATCTGCGCTCTGACGGTGGCGCGTATCTGGTTTTTGCCGAGTTTGCTTAGGTTCATCCATCTGCCTCCGGCTGTTTCGCTGATGAGGCGTGCGCGGTTTACCATCAGTACGGGCGGCAGGGTATTCATGTAGCCGTTGATCACCGAGCCGTCGAGGAATACCAGTGTGCTGTCCGTATCGGCGATGCCGACAATGAAGGTGTTCAGCTTTTGTATCGAAGGATAGCTGTAAGGGAGGATGCCCCTGTCTTTGCGGCTCATCACTGCCGGATAGCAGGGAATCTGCGCGTCACGCAGCATGCTCATCAGGATGAAATTGATGTCTGCGTTGCTGCCTGTCCCGTTCTTGACCGCTTTTTTCACTTCGTTGCCGTATAGCCCGTATTGGCCGTTCCACGATATTTTCTGTTTGAGGAAGGTGTAGATGGCAGCGATCCGGTTCTGACGGTCGGGCAGTTGGTCCAGTGACAGCGAAGCCATCTCGTCCCGGTAAGGGTTGCGCATCTTGAGCATGGCGCCGAAGTCTTCGTCCTGTAGCAGCATTTGGTCGATCTCCTCCCAGGTGTGGGTGAAAGACCGGTAGAACGATCCCGGAAAGTCCACTCCCCGGAGTTCGAAATATACGCTGCTCATATAGTCGTTGGCACACCACACATAGTTGTCCGGACGCAGGGCGGGGAGGTGTTCTCCGGTGAATATCATGTGGCGGCCGTTGCAGCTGAGCATTTCTGTCTGTCCGCCCGGGAGGCTGAGGAGAAACGTAAGAGAAGAGGTTTCGTCTTTGGACGCCATCGGGTGAGGGCCCCGCATGTCGAGGTTGAACTTGAAATATTCCGGTATGGTGATGTCATATTGGGTGAAGATCACCGGGATGTCTCTTTGCGCCTCCCACAGGTTGATGCTGTAGTAGAGGTCGGAACTCAGCTGGTATTTGTATTCGAATACGGTTCCTTCCCTGACGGCAGGTATCGAGAATTTGAGCTGCATGTATTGTTTGTTGATGCGTTCCGTGAAGACCAGGTCGCGCTTCATCTTGGTGCGTACCATCTCTCCGCCTTCCATATTGTAGGCCGAAGCGTCAAGTTGGCTGATGCTTTCTTTCAGTGTGATGACGGCATTGCTTTCGTTGGAGTAGTAGGGAATCCGGATGTCGGCATAGGACGCTCCTTCGGATTTAAGTACTTTGATTTTGACCTCATAGTTGTAGAGGATGCGGAAATTGTTGGCTAACAGGTCATAGCGGACTTCGCACTTCGAATAGAGCACGACCGCTGTCGCGGAGGTGTCCGGCGCGTAGGTGGTCATGGCGAGTTCTTCTTCCGAAGGTTTGCCGTATTTCATGCTGGGCTTGAAACTGTCTGTCGCTGTCTGCTGGGCGAACCCTTGGCACCCTAGCAGTAAAAGAATCCAAATCAGTGCTGTTTTCATCGTCATTCAGTTGTTTGTGGTGAAGAAAATCTATATCTTTTTGAGAACGATCAGTGCCTGATTCTTCTCGATTACTTTGGTCCATATATCCTGTAGCTGGCTGTACTGGTCGGGAAGGAGAATGTGTGTCCGCAACTGGAATACATAGTTGAGGACGACTTTGTTGTCAGTCCTCTGAATCATGTACCTGCATTGCAACTTTCCGTCATCGGTTCTGACGGAATACGACTCGGGTATCTCCTCTACCTCGTATCCGTCGGGAAGCATAAGCGTGCATATCAGGTTGTATTTGTACGGGTACTGAAATTCGACAGGGAGTATGCGCTCCGTCTGGATAAACGGATTCCGCTCCAGTTGCGGGAAGACCATCGGATTGACGTAAAGCCGTCCGCCTGTGGTTTCGGTATCCATCAGGAAGTCGAACTCTTCTTTGATCTGCGTGGGGTCATAGGCATCGTTCTCCTGCTTTAAGTTCTTGAAAGCGAACTTTTCCTTACCGGCATCTAACGGAGTGAAAATCAGTGAGTCTTTCTTCTGGCGGAGCTGTTTCTTCTGGTATTCTACCGCTTCCTGTCCCTGCAGTTGCGTCATGCGGTGTCCTCTGATCTGTCCGTCCTGTACGGTGGCATTGATTTGCATGAAAGCTACATTGCTGCTGAGGTTGATCAGGTCTACCCATTTCTTCTCTTCCGGTTCGTCGGGAGAGAGGATGCGTGCTTTGTTGACACACAAATCGAGCGGTAGCACATTGAGAGCCGGCAGCTCCATGGAACTGTCGAGGTAAACGTAGCCTTGGGTGTCATTGTTGTAGGCGGCGACAAGGAAGGTGTTCAGCTTTTGGAGCGAAGGGAAGTTGAAAGGCAGCACTCCCGTCGAGCGGCGGCTCAGCACGACAGGATAGGAGCGGATGCCGTAGTCTTTGAGAATCCCCATGAGGATAAAGTTCAGATCGGCATTGCTGCCGTTTCCTGCTTTGATCACTTTGTTGAGGTCTCTGCTGTAAAGCTCGTATCTGCCGTTCCAGGAGAGCTTTTGCTTCAATACCCGGAAGGCGGTGATGACTTTCTGCTCGAATGTCATTTCGCTGGTAAAGGCGGCTATGGCTTCTTCTTTAAAAGGATTGTTGAAAGACAAGTGCTTGCCGAAAAGCTCGTCTTCGGGCTTGGTCAGTTGCTTGTCCACGTCTTTCCACTCCTCGCTGAAGGGTTCGTATTCTCTGCCGGGGAAATGGGTGCCTTGCAGGTCGAAGCTGACCTGTATTTTATAATCTTCGGGACACCAGCAGTATGACTCGTCCTGCCGGATGGCGGGGAGGTTCTGCGAGGTGAAGGTCATTTCGCGCGACGGGATGGAGAAGTCTTCCGCTATCTTTGCTATGCCGCTTTGTTGGGTGGTCGTTCCGTGTATGGAGGTCTCTTTTGCTTTGCTGGTTATCCAGTCTTTGCCGCGCAGTTCGATGTTGTAGATGTAGGCGTGGGGGATGGTGATTTTATACTGGTTGTATATCATCGGAAGTTCGTCCTGCATCATCCAGTTGTCGATGTGGGCGAAGTAGTCGGAATAGAGTTTGTAATGGTATTCAATGACGCTGCCGACTTTGACGGAGGGGATCGAGAATTTCAGCAGGCGGATGTGCTGGTTTACCCGTTCGTCGGAGATATGGTCCCGTTTCAGCGGTGTTTCGATGCACTGTCCGTTCTCCAGATGGTAGGAACAGCCGTTTATTTCGCTGGCTCTTTCCTGCCCTCTGTCTTTGTCGGAAGGGGAGTAGTAGGGGATAGTCACATCGGCGTAGGATACGCCCTGGGGCTTCAGTACTTTGATGCGCACCCAATGCTCGGTCACTAACTGGAAGCCGTCTTTATATACGAATTTGCTTTCGCCCATGCGAAACAGGTAGATGGCGGTGGCGGTGGTATCGGGGGCATAGCTGTTCAGAGAGAGCTCTTCCTTTGAAGGTTTTCCGTACTTCAGATTCGGTTTGATGGTGTTACCGGACTGCTGTGGGAAGGTAGTCGATAGCAATAATAACAGAAATGTGGAGAATATGAATAGTCTTTTCATATGGAGTGTGTTTTTCATCTCCGACAAAGATAAAAAAAATAGAGAAAGGTGTACTCCCTTTCTCCATTTTTATTTCAATAGGCGGATAAAATATTATACCAAGTGTCCGATCCACTCTTCACGGTCGCCCGGAAGGAGGTCGATCACCGGAACTTCCACCATCGTGTAGCATCCCGGTTGCTGCTTCATGGAAGCGCGTGCCACGCATACAAGTACCTGTGCGGTGAGCGCAGGATTGTTGATGCGCATGTTGAACTCGAACAACTGGTTCTGTGTTTTACCGGAAACTCCCTTGCGAGTCAGATTTACACCGTGCCCCATATCGAGCAGCGCGTCTACGCTCGGCACAAGTTTTACATGTGTCTCGTCGTTCACGAAGTAAGGGTCTGCTTTGATGGCTGCGGCTACTTCTTCAAATTTGTATCCGTCTTTCAGCTCGATGTACACCATGCGGCGGTGGATTCCCGTTCCGGTAGGAATGGTCATGGAGAGGGCGGCTTTCACTCCGTCGATTGCTTTAACGGCAACTGTGTGTCCCATGCTCATGCCTGGGCCGAAGTTGGTGTAAGTGATTCCTTTCGGAGCGATTGCTTCGAGCATGGTGCGTACGATAGAGTCGCTTCCCGGGTCCCATCCTGCGGAGATGATAGATACGGCTTTGTGCTCCTTGGCGGCTGCATCCAGCGTGCGGCGCAGGTCGACGATGCCTGTGTGGATATCGAAGCTGTCTACCGTATTAATTCCCATTGCCAGGTATTCTTTGGCGTATTTCTCAACGCTGCGGGTCGGCGTGCAGAGGATGGCTACTTCTACTCCTTCCAGTTCCTTGATATCTTTCACTACTGCATAGTTTGCCAACTCTTCCGGTTTGTTCTCTGCTCCTGCACGACGAACGACTCCGGCGATTTCGAAATCAGGCGCTGCCTGCAGCGCTTCAAGTACATAGTGTCCGATATTGCCGTAACCGACAATAGCTGCTCTTACTTTTTTCATTCTTTTATTGGTTTTATATGAACATTTTTCTTTAATTCTGCCACAAAAGTAAACAAATTACTAGGAAGTTTTGTTTACCGCCTGCATTATTTTTAATTTTTTCACCTCTGCCTGCAAGGAGGAAATGTTACGAAAGTCTTTTCATCTGTGGTGAATTTATCTTATCTTTGCTCACACTATGATAGAATATGTAAGAGGCGAACTTGCCGAACTTAGTCCGGCAACCGCAGTGATCGACTGTAACGGGGTAGGCTATGCCGCCAATATATCCCTGAATACTTATTCGGCTATTCAGGGGAAGAAAAACTGTAAGTTATATATCTATGAGGCTATTCGCGAGGATGCTTATGTGCTCTACGGATTTGCCGACAAGCAGGAGAGGGAGATTTTCTTGCTGCTCATTTCCGTGTCGGGCATCGGAGGCAATACGGCGCGTATGATTCTTTCCGCCCTCTCGCCTGCAGAACTGGTGAACGTGATCAGCACCGAAAATGCGAACTTGCTGAAAACGGTGAAGGGAATCGGACTGAAGACAGCGCAGCGTGTGATTGTCGATCTGAAAGACAAGATTAAGACGATGGGAGCGACTGTTGCCGGCGGAAGTGCTTCTGCCGGAATGTTACTGCAGACTGCCAGCGTGGAAGTGCAGGAGGAAGCGGTAGCTGCCCTGACGATGCTCGGCTTTGCCGCCGCGCCTTCGCAGAAAGTGGTACTGGCTATATTGAAGGAAGAACCGGATGCTCCGGTAGAGAAAGTTATTAAATTGGCTTTGAAAAGACTGTAATAGTGCGGGAAAAACTAAACAAGCAACAGAAAAATAATGAAACAAGGGAAAATTTACATGAAAGCATGGCTGGATCTTCATGGTCGTGCGAAGGTGTTGGCGACGGATCACTGGTATCTCGAATTTGCTAATCTTTTATTACCTGTCGTCAGCGAATCTTATTTATATAAATCGGAGACACAGGAGAGCCAGAATCAGGTGACTTTGATGCTGACTCTTTATCTGGAAGATTGTGTGACGGACGGAGGCAACTGGCGGCAGTTTATCCGCTGGCATAAACGAAATTACGGACGTTACCTGCCTTTTTACGAATTGTCGGAAGATTATCTGGCTGATGAGATCAATAAGGAGGACATCGCTTTCTTGCTATGGGGAATCAACTCGCCTGTGGGCGATGATTTCGACGGGGTGGAGAATCCGCTGGATACGGACTTGCTGGAGTTTGCGGATGTGATTTATGCGCAGCTGGAAGCGGTTTTCGAGACAGCGCCTATCAGCGACGGGCTTGCCGGCGACTGGTTGATGGAATCGGAACTGATGGAGAAGAAGCGGACTGCTTTGCCTGTTGCTGCTCCGGGTGATCAGTTGCCTGTGAATGTGGAGCGCTTCCTGAAAGCGAGTGGTGGCGAGCCGTTGATGTTCTTCGATTCTTATGAGGCTTTGAAACTGTTCTTTGTGCAGGCACTGCAATGGGAGGATGAGGAAGATTCTCTGTTGCCTGACTTGAAGGAGTTTTCGGATTTTGTGATGTATGCCAATCCGAAGGGATTGCTGATAGGTCCGGATGTGGCTCCTTATTTTGCCGATAAACGGAACCCGCTGTACAATGCGGAAGTGGCTGAGGAAGAAGCATACGAACTCTTCTGTGAGGAAGGACTGTGCCCGTTCGACTTGCTGAAGTACGGCATGGAACACGAACTGCTGCCCGAAGCGCAATTCCCTTTTGAGAACGGAAAAGAACTGCTGCACGATAACTGGGACTTTGTGGCTCGCTGGTTTTTGGGCGAGTATTACGAAGGAGAATGATCGTCTATTGAGTTATGCCAATCAAAAAAAGTAACAACCCGTTTGCCGGAAAGGCAAAGCCTGCTGCCGGAAAGAAGAAGGTGTCGGGGAAGCGAATCGGTAAGTCTAAGGTAGAAAAGGCTAATAATCAGTTGAATAGGAGGGTGAAATAAGGCTTGGGAGGCTACGCCCTTTCTACCTGTCAGGCTGCGTCGTTTTATGTAGCTAGGTTGTGCCTTTTCCAGATACCAGGCTATTCCGTTTCTCTGAAGCAAGAGGATACGAACAAGGGAATGTGGGTATGCTCCTTTAAAAACAGAAGGAAATATGGTTACAGATTGCTTGTTATAGCAAGATTGAAAACCGTATCTCGTATTGAAATAAAAAACGGTAAGCGATGGAAAGACGAATGTGTTACCTCTAATGAACACAGTCATTCATCGCTTACCGTTTTAATTTATTTTTCCGGGTTTTATTGGTTCTTTTCCCGACTTTACTTATTTCTTCCCGACTTTATATCTTTCTTTTCAAATCGGTCGGCTATTTGTCATTCTCCGGACCTTTTTATTCTTTCGGAAAGCTGTGACTCAGAAAAAGCAATTATTTCTCGGTTGCTTCTTCCAGTGCTTTCCGCTCTTTCTTCTTATTGATAAATCCGATTTTCAGGTTGGCGTCCTCCTGTTCTTTCTTGATTTGCTGCATAGCGGAAAGAATTTGTGTCAGTTCGTAAACGCCTGCTACTGCCTGACGGTCAGCCGGGGTCATAGTCGTGGTGTATTTACGGTCGCCGACAAATTCCACACGGATATTCTTGTCTTTGTTGAGGTTCAGAAATTCGATCACACTACCGTCTTCTCCCAGTTTGTAATCGGCTTTCTCTATTTTCTCGTTCATGTCCGTTGTCTCGTAGCTGTCCTTCGAAGTCGGAGTTTCAGCAAAACTGCCGTCGGGAGTCGTTACTTTGACGCCTACGTGGTGGATATTGCTGGCTCCGCAATAGATGGAAGTCATGCTCATAATGCCCTGTTCGTTCACTTGAAAGCGGAGGAAGGAGCGGTGTAGGTTCTTTTCGATGGCTTGAGTAGGCCAGATATAGTTGCCCACTTGTTGATATTCGGCATCTTTTTCCAGCGTGTACTTGTCTTTGATGGCGTCGAACGCTTCTTGTTTAGACTGAAGGGCACTGTCCAGATAAGCAAGAATCTTTTGTTGTGCCTTGAGTTCCACGTCCAGCATCAATTCCTGACCGGCTTTGCGGGCTTCGAATGCTTTGGGATACAAAATCTTGATACTGTCGATTTGTGTCTTTGCTTCTTCGTAGTCGCCACGTTCGTAGGCAGCGCGGGCAACTGTCAGTTTTTCATTGGCTTTCTTTTCGATGCCGTTTCCGCAGGCTGTCAGTGCCAGCGTGCCGCAAAAGAAGATAATCAGTTTTTTCATCATACCGTTTACATTTTACTATTAGATGACCGGCGATTGAATAGCATTCATCGTTTGATCGCTTACCTTGCACAATTTACGATTCGACGTTTGTTGTTACTTGTCAGTTCATCGCCCATCGTTTACTTTATAGCGGCAAAAATACAAATTATATCCCTTATTTTTGTAATTTTGCCCCCTCAAAACTTGTATTAGTGATAAGTGCCCGGTCATTGGCGGTTGCTAACCGGCTTTGCCGTTGCGCATCGATTGTTTATCACTGATCGTTAAGCACTAAAAAAAGATGATAGAGTTGACTCAAGAGGAATTGAAGCAGCATTTTAGCGAACCGATTTTCGGACAGATAGCCGAAACAGCCGATGCACTCGAATTGGAGTGCTATGTAGTAGGCGGTTACGTTCGTGATATTTTTCTGCAACGTCCCTCTAAAGATATAGATGTAGTAGTAGTAGGCAGTGGAATTGCGATGGCGGAAGCACTTGGAAAGCGATTGGGACGTGGTGCGCATGTCTCTGTTTTCAAGAATTTCGGTACGGCACAAGTGAAATATAAAGGCACGGAAGTGGAATTTGTAGGCGCCCGCAAAGAGTCTTATCAACGGGACTCACGGAAACCTATTGTAGAGGACGGAACGCTGGAAGACGACCAGAACCGCCGTGATTTTACGATTAACGCGATGGCTGTCTGCCTGAATAAAGCGCGCTTCGGTGAGTTGGTAGACCCGTTTGGCGGCATGGAGGACATGAAGGAAAAGACCATCCGCACACCGCTCGACCCGGATATCACGTTCAGCGATGACCCGCTGCGTATGATGCGCTGCATCCGTTTTGCCACGCAACTGGGATTCTATATCGACGACGACACTTTCGAATCGCTCTGCCGTAATAAAGAACGGATTGAAATAATCTCCCGTGAACGCATTGCGGATGAACTGAACAAGATAATTCTTTCGCCCATCCCTTCAAAAGGTTTTGTAGAACTGGAACGAAGCGGACTGTTGCCGTTGATTTTTCCGGAACTGGCTGCCCTGCAAGGTGTAGAAACACGGAACGGCAGATCGCACAAAGACAACTTTTATCACACACTGGAAGTGCTGGACAATATCAGCAAAAAGACGGATAATCTCTGGTTGCGCTGGGCAGCGTTATTGCACGATATAGCCAAGCCTGCAACGAAGCGCTGGGAGCCTAGAGCGGGATGGACGTTCCATAATCATAATTTTATCGGTGAGAAGATGGTTCCGAATATCTTCCGGAAGATGAAACTGCCGATGAATGAGAAGATGAAGTATGTGCAGAAAATGGTCAGTTTGCACATGCGCCCCATTGTGATAGCGGATGATGTGGTAACGGATTCCGCCGTTCGTCGTCTGCTCTTTGAGGCGGGCGATGATATCGACGACCTGATGACTCTTTGCGAAGCGGATATCACTTCCAAAAATATGGAGCGCAAACAGCGTTTTCTGAATAACTTCCAACTGGTTCGCCAGAAGTTGAAAGATCTCGAAGAAAAGGATCGGGTCCGTAATTTCCAGCCTCCGGTGAGCGGGGAAGAGATAATGGAAACTTTCGGCTTGCAGCCTTGCCGGGAAGTCGGCTCTCTGAAGAGTGCGATAAAGGATGCAATTCTGGACGGAGTTATCCCTAACGAGTATGAAGCAGCTCACGCTTTTATGCTGGAAAGGGCGGCAAAGATGGGATTGAAACCTGTGAAATGAGTTCTTTCTTAGCGTAAAGATCAGCTTCAATATAATTGTAAATTAAGATTTAGGCACGGATTCCACGGATTTCACGGTTTTAGTTAATAAAAGAACCGTGAAATCTGTGGAATCCGTGCCTATTATAATCTTGAATATCTGTATGTTTGGATACTGCCTCAAAATCATGCAGAAACTATCTCAAAATGTTGATAGGCTTATCATTGGTAGTCAGCATCACTTAAGATAAATGAAACAACTTAATAAAGTCAGCAGACTATTTTATCATTGACAGTATCATGATATGCCGTTTCTGGCTTTGAGACAACTCCTTAACTTTATGACAGTTCTACGATTTCTTCGTTACAGTTGGTCAGTTTCTCTATCCCATCGTTGGTCACTACCCAAGAGTTTTCGATACCTACGGGACCTATGCCCGGAAGAACAATCTTTGGTTCGAGGGCAAAGACCATGCCCGGTTCCAGTTCCTGCTTGATGCGTGGAGCAAGTACAGGCGCTTCATTGATTTCCAGTCCGATGCCGTGACCGATGAACTTGGCCTGTTGTCCCGTTCCCATGAATCTATCGGCAAATCCTGCCTGAGCAGCCATTTCGATAGCTGTGTTATAAAGCGTTTCGCAAGGAACACCCGGTCTGGCGATTGAAGCAATCTTTTCTTGAATGTCAAGGCACACCTGATGAGCGGTGTAGGCCTCTTCCGACAGTTTGCCGATAGAGAATACACGGCTCATATCGCCCATATATCCGTTAAAGTTACCTCCCAGATCGACCATAACGCTTTGTCCTTCTTTTAGCGGAGTCTTGTCAGCACCTCCGGGCAGGGCGGGATCGAGTCCCCGGCCACCTAAAGCGAAATCGTAAGGAGACGGATAGCCGGCATTATCCCCGGTCAGTACACTTCCCATAAAGATTTCCATGCTGCGGCCAAACACACGGAAGATGCCAAGACAGCCTTGAAGACGCATCAGGCGCTCAATTTCTATCGAGAACTCAATGTCTGTCATTCCGGGACGATAAACGCTCGGAATCAGCTCATATGCCTTTGCATGCGCCATTCCCGAACGACGGAACATTTCAATTTCAATAGCTGTCTTTACGCTGCGTGCCTGACGGATCAGCGGTGTCCCGTTCACGACTTCGGCTTCGGGAAACAAACCTGCCAGCCGGACATATTCCGTGTAAGGAAGTTCGTCACCTTCCAGCATCAGTTTAGTGGGCAAAGGCAAACCTTTTTCTTTCAGAATATCGACAATCTGTTCCGGTTTGCGGATGGAGAACGAGTGTTCTCCGGTGATATTGTTAGGCCGCTTGAAAAACAGCAGTGCCGGTGAATGAAGAGGGAGATAAAGATAGCCGCTGACTACACAGCCATACGTGTAAATTAAATTTGCATTACAAGTAATGAGGGCGGCATCAATGCCTTGTGACACCATCAGACTGCGAATCTTGTCACGGCGGAGTTTTAATTCGGGTTGTAGCATTTTTTATTGTTTACGAATTATTAATTACAAAATCATGAATGATAACTCATTCATTACGAGTTATTTATTTTCAAGAACAAACTCACGAGTAATTATTTACTGTATGATGCTACAAAGATAATTAATTCCATTGAAAATAATGTTAATCTCAAAAAAATAGCGCTACCCGCGTCCTGTCACAGGAGGCGAGCAGCGCAAACCACAAATACAAATACAACTAAACAAAGTCTCTTTTAAATAACGCCTTGTCCCATCATTGCGTGAGCTACTTTCATGAAGCCGGCAATGTTAGCTCCCTTCACATAATTGATATATCCATCGGATTCTGTGCCGTATTTCACGCATTGTGCATGGATACCGTGCATGATAGCGTGAAGTTTTTCGTCCACTTCGGCAGCACTCCAACTCAGGTGCATGGCATTCTGAGACATTTCCAGACCGGAAGTAGCAACACCACCGGCGTTGACTGCTTTACCCGGAGCATACATTACTTTCTTTTCGATAAACAAGTCGATCGCTTCCGGCGTACATCCCATGTTGGAAATTTCTCCAATGCAAAGAACGTTATTTTTTATGAGATTTTGTGCATCTTCTCCATTTAATTCGTTCTGAGTAGCGCAAGGAAGTGCTATATCTGCCTTTACTTCCCATGGACGTTTGCCTTCTACGAAGGTCGCACCCGGATACTTTTCAGCGTAAGGAGCAACAATGTCATTGCCCGAAGCGCGAAGTTCGAGCATGTAATCTATCTTTTCTCCGCTGATGCCGTCCGGGTCGTAAATGTATCCGTCCGGTCCGGAGATGGTGATTACTTTGGCACCCAATTCGGTTGCTTTGGTAGCAGCACCCCAAGCTACGTTACCGAAACCGGAGATCGCCACTGTCTTGCCTTTAATATCGATATTTTTTGCCTGCAACATTTGGTGAACGAAGTACAAACCGCCGAAACCGGTGGCTTCCGGACGAATCAGCGAACCGCCGAATTCAAGTCCTTTTCCGGTGAATGTTCCCGTAAACTCACGGGTCAGCTTCTTGTACATACCGAACATATAACCTACTTCGCGACCGCCTACACCGATATCACCGGCAGGTACATCCATATCCGGACCCAAGTGGCGCCACAATTCCAACATAAATGCCTGGCAGAAACGCATGATTTCCGCATTGCTTTTGCCACGGGGGGAGAAGTCCGAACCGCCTTTACCGCCACCCATAGGAAGCGTAGTCAGTGCATTCTTGAATGTCTGCTCGAAGCCGAGGAATTTCAAAATAGAAAGGTTGACGGAAGCATGGAAACGGATACCGCCTTTGTACGGACCGATAGCGTTGTTGAATTGTACACGATAACCGAGATTGGTCTGAACTTCCCCTCTGTCGTCTACCCAAGTGACACGGAAAGTGAAGATACGATCAGGCTCTACCAGTCTTTCGATGATCTTGGCTTTTTCAAATTCGGGATGCTGATTGTATATATCTTCGATTGAAAGAAGAACTTCTTTCACTGCCTGAAGATACTCTAATTCACCGGGGTGCTTTGCCTCCAAAGAGGACATGATTTTCTGGATGTTCATGATATTATAGTTTAAAAGGTTATTCTGATAAAATGTAAGCTTGTTGCATTGCAAATATAGGAAAACTTTTCAAATGTGAATGATTTCTTGTCTATATTTTGATTAAATAATGATAAAATGATAGTTTTTCTGTCGAACAACATATCTGTCTTATCCACTTTAAAGTTACTTATTCACGTGAATAAAGTCGCTTTAAAGTAAAATGGAGACTTACAAATCTACAAAATAATAAGCGATAAACCAATAAACTTTATAAAGAAGATGGTAGAAAATGAGATTTAAAAAATTAACTTTGCAAAGTAAATATCAAGTAGATAGTACTGTGAATAATTTCATGATGGAATAAAAAAGGAAAGTAACTATGCTCAGCAAATATAAATTAAACCAGCTTTACTTCAAAGATACGCAATTCGCTAATCTGATGACACGGCGAATTTTCAATGTTCTTCTGATTGCTAACCCGTATGATGCTTTCATGCTGGAAGATGACGGACGCATTGACGAAAAGATATTCAATGAATATACTTCTTTATCACTTCGTTATCCGCCCCGTTTCTCGCAGGTATCAACGGAGGAGGAGGCATTGGCGCAACTGGAAAATATGTCTTTCGATCTGGTGATCTGTATGCCGAGTACGGGAGATAATGACAGTTTTGATATCGGGCGGCATATCAAAGAGAAATATGAACATATTCCTATCGTTATCCTGACCCCTTTCAGTCATGGTATCACAAAGCGGATTATCAACGAAGATCTGAGTGCATTTGAATACGTGTTCTGCTGGCTGGGCAATACGGACCTGCTGGTTTCTATTATCAAACTGATGGAGGATAAGATGAACCTCGAACACGATGTGCAGGAAGTGGGTGTGCAGATGATTCTTTTAGTGGAAGACGGCATCCGGTTCTATTCTTCCATTCTTCCGAACCTTTATAAATTCGTGTTGAAGCAGAGTCAGGAGTTTTCTACCGAAGCCCTGAATGCGCATCAGCGCACGCTTCGTATGCGGGGACGTCCTAAAATCGTTCTCGCCCGTACGTATCAGGAGGCGATGGAAATCTATGGCAAATATCAGAATAATATATTAGGAGTCATTACCGACGTCCGTTTCCCGAAAGTGGAACGGGGCGAGAAAGACGGTCTGGCAGGTATCAAGCTTTGCGCCGCCATTCGTAAGAACGATCCGTTCGTGCCGTTGATTATCCAGTCTTCCGAATCGGAGAACTCCTCGTATGCCGCTAAATACGGTGCCAGCTTTATCGACAAGAACTCTAAAAAGATGGACGTTGACCTGCGGCGTATCGTTTCCGATAACTTCGGTTTCGGTGACTTTGTGTTCCGCAATCCGGAGACAGGAGAGGAGATCGCCCGGGTGCGGAATCTGAAAGAGCTGCAGAATATCCTGTTTGCCGTGCCTGCCGAGTCCTTCTTGTATCATATCAGCCGGAATCACGTGTCGCGCTGGCTCTATTCGCGTGCTATGTTCCCGGTAGCCGAGTTTCTGAAGCCGATCACATGGACCAGTCTTCAAGATGTAGATGCACACCGCCGGATTATCTTTGAGGCCATTGTGAAATACCGGAAGATGAAAAATCAAGGAGTGGTTGCCGTCTTCAAACGTGACCGTTTCGACCGTTACTCCAACTTTGCCCGTATCGGTGATGGTTCGCTGGGAGGAAAAGGGCGTGGTCTTGCTTTCATTGATAACATGGTGAAGCGGTATCCCGAATTTGAGGAGTTTGAAAATGCGAGAGTAGCCATTCCTAAGACGGTGGTACTGTGTACCGACGTTTTTGACGAGTTTATGGAGACTAACAATCTCTATCAGATTGCTCTTTCGGATGCCGACGATGATACGATCCTAAGATATTTCCTGAAAGCGAAATTGCCTGACCGGCTGGTAGAGGACTTCTTCACCTTCTTCGATGTGGTGAAATCACCGATTGCCATTCGTTCTTCTTCTTTGCTGGAAGATTCGCATTATCAACCGTTTGCCGGAATTTACAATACGTATATGATTCCTTATCTGGACGATCGGTATGAAATGCTCCGTATGCTTTCCGATGCGATCAAAGGGGTTTATGCGTCGGTTTATTTCAGAGACAGTAAAGCCTATATGCAGGCTACGTCGAATGTGATAGACCAGGAAAAGATGGCAGTCATCTTGCAGGAGGTCGTGGGGAATCAATATGGAGACCGTTACTATCCATCGATGTCGGGCGTGGCACGTTCGCTCAATTATTATCCGTTAGGAGATGAAAAAGCGGAAGAAGGTACAGTGAATCTGGCTCTTGGACTAGGAAAATATATTGTAGACGGGGGGATGACACTTCGTTTCTCTCCTTATCACCCGAATCAGGTGCTGCAGACCAGTGAAATGGAAATCGCTCTGAAGGAAACGCAGACCCGTTTCTACGCTTTGGACTTGAAAAATGCAGGGCATGATTTCTCTATCGACGACGGCTTTAATCTGTTGAAACTTCACGTGAAGGAAGCGGAAAATGACGGCTCGTTACGTTACATCGCTTCTACCTACGACCCGTATGACCAGGTTATTCGTGATGGTTTGTATCCCGGTGGACGCAAGGTGATAACGTTTGCCAATATCCTGCAACACGATGTCTTCCCGTTGGCACGTATCCTGCAACTGGTTTTGAAGTACGGTGAACAGGAAATGAGGCGTCCGGTAGAGATTGAGTTTGCCGCTACTCTGAGCCGCGAACAGGATAAGACGGGAACGTTCTACCTGTTACAGATTCGTCCGATTGTAGACAGCAAAGAAATGCTGGACGAAGATTTGACGCTGATACCGGATGAAGATACGATTCTTCGCTCCAACAATTCATTGGGGCATGGTGTCATGAACGATATTTACGATATTGTCTACGTCAAGACGGACGGATACAGTGCTTCGAATAACCAGGCTATCGCTTGGGAAATAGAGAAGATGAACCTGCAATTTCTCAATGCAGGAAGGAACTACGTGCTTGTAGGTCCGGGACGCTGGGGCAGTAGCGACACATGGCTGGGCATTCCGGTGAAGTGGCCGCATATCTCTGCAGCCCGCGTGATAGTGGAAGCCGGTTTGACCAATTATCGGGTAGACCCGAGTCAGGGAACTCACTTCTTCCAGAATCTTACTTCGTTCGGGGTGGGGTATTTCACAATCAATGCCTTTATGAATGACGGAGTTTACAATCAGGACTTCCTCAATGCACAGCCTGCCGTAGAAGAAACGAAATTCCTGCGTCACGTCCGTTTTGAAAAGCCGATGGTAGTCAAGATGGATGGTAAGAAGAAGCTCGGCGTTGTTCTGATGCCGGGGATTGACTGATTCTTTAAAAGAAATAAAAATGGAAATTATTCTGTTGATATTCAACTGGTTACTGTCTTTCCGAAAAAAAGAGCATGAATCCTCATGGAAACATGCTCTTTCTTTTACAAACGATATACTGTTCTTTTATTCTTTCAAGGCTTCTTGCAGATTAATGCCTAATGCTTTGGCAACTCCGGCACCGTATGCCGGATCTGCCTTGTAGCAGTTGCGTGTGTGGCGTTGTTTGATGAATAGTTCCGAATCACCCATGGCACGGGCTGTGTTTTCAAACAACAGTTGCTGTTCGTCTGCCGGCATCAGTCGGAACAGGTCACCCGGCTGGCTATAATAGTCATCATCATATTCGCGTTCATTGTAATTGTAAATCTCGCCTGTTACTTTGAGAGGCGGTTCTTTCATATGAGGAGAGTCTTTCCATTCTCCGTAGCTGTTGGGTTCGTAGCCTTTGGCTGCGCCGTAGTTGCCGTCTACACGCATCGCTCCGTCGCGGTGGTAAGCGTGGAAAGGACAGCGGGGTTTATTCACCGGGATCTGTTCCGAATTTACTCCGAGGCGGTAACGCTGCGCGTCACCGTAAGAGAACAGACGTCCCTGTAACATCTTGTCTGGTGAGAATCCGATGCCATCTACGGTATTGATAGGGTTGAAAGCGGCTTGCTCTACATCTGCGAAATAGTTTTCCGGATTACGGTTCAGTTCCAGAATACCCACGTCTTGTAGCGGGAAGTCTTTGTGTGGCCATACTTTGGTCAGGTCGAACGGATTGATGCGGTAATTGTCCGCTTCCTCTTCCGTCATCAGCTGAATCTGGAACAGCCATTTCGGATAGTCTCCCTTTTCGATGCTTTCAAAAAGGTCGCGTTGATGAGATTCACGGTCTTTGGCAATGATAGCTTCCGCTTCCTGATCGGTCAGATTTTTGATTCCCTGCATTGTACGCAGGTGGAATTTTACCCAGATACGTTGGTTGTCCGCATTGATAAAGCTGTATGTATGACTTCCGAATCCGTGCATGTGGCGGTAAGAATAAGGGATACCGCGAGGACTCATGGTGATAGTTACCTGATGTAAGGCTTCGGGTAGAAGCGTCCAGAAATCCCAGTTGCTGTTGGGACTGCGCATGTTTGTTTTAGGGTCGCGTTTGATGGCATGATTCAAATCGGGGAATTTGAGGGGGTCACGTAAGAAAAACACGGGGGTATTGTTACCGACTAAATCCCAGTTACCTTCTTCGGTGTAGAATTTCATTGCAAAACCACGGATATCGCGTTCGGCATCTGCTGCTCCGCGCTCTCCGGCTACGGTAGAAAAACGGACGAAACATTCTGTTTGCTTTCCGACTTCGCTAAAGATAGCTGCACGGGTGTACTTCGTGATGTCATGCGTAACGGTAAATGTTCCGAAAGCTCCCGAGCCTTTGGCATGCATACGTCTTTCCGGAATTACTTCACGATCAAAATGAGCAAGCTTTTCGATAAGCCATGGATCTTGTAACATGACAGGTCCGCGTTGACCTGCGGTTTGCGAATTCTGATTGTCGGCAATGGGACGACCATTCGCGGCAGTTAGTTTTTTTTCTTCCATAAAATAGATGTTAGTCGGAGGAAAAGTTTAAATAAACCGAAGTCTCTTTATTCTTTTATCCGGGTTTATAATATGTAACAAAGATAGATCGATTTTGCTTGCTTGTCAAACTGATATTTTCTATATAAAGATAGAAAATAACTATGAATAATCTTTAAAGTCTCCGATATTTTTTTTCAAGTACATCTTTCACCCGGACCGAGTACTTCATTCACTTCTTTCTTCTACATCATCCATAGAGATGAAGTACTTCCTGCCGTCTGCTCTTCTATATGCTTTCCCGCACTCTTCTACATGCTTTCCTGCACTCTTCTACTTGTTTTTCCACTGTCTGCATTGGGGTATGAAAAAACTCCCGCTCTTCCTTTCGGAAGGCGGGAGCCTTTATCTTAAAAAATGACTATAGCTTTCTTATATTTTGCTGATTATACGATACCTTGAGCCATCATAGCTTTCGCCACCTTCATGAATCCGGCTACGTTAGCACCTTTCACATAGTTTACATATCCGTCGGCTTCAGTACCATACTGAACGCAGGCTTCGTGGATATTCTTCATGATGCTCTTCAGCTTTTCGTCTACTTCTTCAGCGCTCCAGCTCAGTTTGATAGAGTTCTGAGTCATTTCAAGACCTGATACAGATACACCACCAGCGTTAGCAGCTTTACCCGGAGCGTACAGAATCTTAGCGTCCTGGAATACTTTGATAGCTTCCGGAGTAGAAGGCATGTTTGCACCTTCAGATACAGCCATACAGCCGTTTGCTACCAACTGACGGGCGTGGTCGCCGTTCAATTCGTTCTGAGTGGCAGAAGGCAGTGCGATATCGCATTTTTCACCCCAAGGTTTAGCTCCTTCTACATATTTGCAGCCGTATTTCTCTGCGTATTCACGGATACGTCCACGGTACAGATTCTTCAGTTCCATGATGTAATCCAGTTTTTCGCGGTCGATACCGTCCGGATCGTAGATGTAACCGTCAGAGTCGGAGCAAGTTACTACTTTACCGCCCAGTTCGATCACTTTTTCGATGGTATATTGAGCTACGTTACCCGAACCGGAAACGAGACATACTTTACCTTTCAGGTCAGTACCTTTGGTTTTCAGCATTTCCATCAGGAAGTAGATGTTACCGTAGCCGGTAGCTTCCGGACGAATCAGTGAACCACCGAATTCACGGCCTTTACCAGTGAATGTTCCGGTAAATTCGTGAGCCAGCTTCTTGTACATACCGAACATGAATCCTACTTCGCGGCCACCAACACCGATGTCACCGGCAGGTACGTCAGTTTCGGGACCGATGTGACGCCACAGTTCCAGCATGAATGCCTGTACGAAGCGCATTACTTCAGCGTTTGACTTACCACGTGGAGAGAAGTCGGAACCACCTTTACCACCACCCATCGGCAGTGTAGTCAGTGAGTTTTTGAATGTCTGCTCAAAGGCAAGGAATTTCAGGATTGAAAGGTTTACAGATGCGTGGAAACGGATACCGCCTTTGTACGGGCCGATAGCGTTGTTGTGCTGAACACGGTAGCCCATGTTGGTCTGAATATTACCTTTGTCGTCCATCCAAGTTACACGGAACTGAAATACTCTATCAGGGATACACAGGCGTTCGATTAAGTTTACTTTATCAAATTCCGGGTGTTTGTTGTATTCTTCTTCAATAGTAGAAAGTACTTCCTCTACTGCCTGATGATACTCTGGTTCATTGGGGAACCTTCTTTTCAGATCGTCTAATACCTTTGCTGCATTCATAATCTTTTTTTCTTTTATTGGTTGATTAAATTTCGATTATCTATTTCTTTTATGCGGTTGCAAAAGTAAAGATAAAAATTGAACTAGCAAACATTTTATAAAGAAAAATGCAATAAAACATCAAATTTGATATTTTATTGCATTAAAACTCGGAAAAAAGATATTTATTTATTCTTTTTTATCGACTTATAGACGGGAATAAAGACTAATGCTGCCGAAATGACAAGCATTACTATCGTCATACCGTCAATACGTTCGGCTTTTGTCAGAACTAAATAGCAAAGCGCCAGCCAAAGCAGGCTGACGCAAACTATTTGTGATTTTGATAGCGGTCTTCTCATTTGCTTTCCTTTTTCTTCTTGTCAACGATAGCGTCAATCACGGCTACGGCTGTGATGTTCACGATGTCGCGGACTGAGCTTTCAAAGTCAGTGAAATGAATAGGCTTGTTCAGTCCCATCTGGATAGGGCCGATAAATTCTGTATCGGGGTCCATGGCCTGTAGCAGTTTGTATCCGGCATTGGCGGAGCTCAGGTTCGGGAAGATCAGCGTATTCACGTCTTTACCTTTCAGGCGGGTGAACGGATACTTGGCGTCGCGGAGTTCGCGGTTCATGGCAAAGTTCACCTGCATTTCACCGTCGATGGCCAGTTCGGGATATTCCTTCTGCATGTAGCTTACTGCTCCGTGCACTTTGACAGGACTGCCGGAAGTATCGGCGCCGAAGTTGGAGTACGACAGCATCGAGATGACCGGTGTATGGTTGAAGAAACGTACCGTCTTGTCAGCCAGCTTGGCGATGTCGATCAGGGTTTCCGTATCCGGGTGACGATTGATTAAGGTATCTGCCAAGAAGTAAGTACCTTTCTTGGAGTTAAGAATGTGCATCGTTCCGAAGTGGTTGAATCCGGGCTGGATGCCGATTACTTCTTTGGCCACTTTGATGGTATTGCTGTATCTTGTATAAAGTCCGGTGATAAATGCGTCTGCGTCTCCGGTTTCTACCATCATCATACCGAAGTAGTTGCGTTCGAACATCTTGTCGTTGGCTTCTTCGTAAGTAAAGCCTTCGCGGGCACGTTTTTCCGCAAGGATACGTGAGTAGCGTTCGCGGCGTTCCGATTCGTCCGGATGACGGAGGTTGACGATTTCGATGCCTTCCAGACTCAGGTCGAGTTCTTCGGCAAGTTTACCGATTGCTTCGTCGTTTCCTAACAAGATAGGGTGGCAGATGCCTTCGGCTTTCGCTTCGACGGCAGCTTTCAGCATGTTGGGGTGGATACCTTCGGCAAATACGACACGTTGCGGGCTGCGGCGGGCAGTGTCATAAAGCTGGCGGGTCAGTTTGGATTCGTATCCCATCAGTTCGCGCAAGTGTACGCAGTAAGCGTCCCAGTCTTTGATTTCCGTGCGTGCCACTCCGCTTTCCATGGCTGCTCTCGCTACGGCACAGGAAACTTCGGTGATGAGGCGCGGGTCTACCGGTTTCGGGATGAAGTATTCCGGACCGAAAGAGAGGTTATTCACATGATATGCTGCGTTTACTACATCGGGTACAGGCTGTTTGGCCAGGTTGGCGATGGCGTGTACTGCTGCGATTTTCATTTCTTCGTTGATTGCTTTCGCGTGCGTGTCGAGTGCGCCACGGAAGATGTACGGGAATCCGATCACGTTGTTGATCTGGTTGGGATAGTCGGAACGTCCGGTGGCCATCAGTACGTCGGGGCGGGCGTTCATTGCTTTTTCGTAAGTAATTTCCGGATCGGGGTTTGCCAGTGCGAAGACGATCGGCATCGGAGCCATGCTGCGCACCATATCCTGGCTCAGTACGTTGCCTTTGGACAGGCCGAGGAATACGTCTGCGCCTTTGATTGCTTCTTCCAGCGTGTGGATATCCGTGCGGTCTGTGGCAAAATATCTCTTCTGTTCGTTGAGGTCGGTACGTGTCTTGCTGATAACGCCTTTGCTGTCCAGCATGACGATGTTTTCGAGACGTGCCCCCAGCGATACATATAATTTAGTACAAGATACGGCAGATGCTCCGGCACCGTTAACAACGATTTTTACATCTTCGATTTTCTTTCCGGCTACTTGCAGGGCATTTACCAGTCCGGCACTGGAGATGATAGCGGTTCCGTGCTGGTCATCGTGCATCACAGGGATGTCGAGTTCTTCTTTCAGCCGGCGTTCGATTTCAAAACATTCGGGAGCCTTGATGTCTTCCAGATTGATTCCACCGAAAGTAGGGGCGATTGCTTTTACGGCAGCGATGAATTTCTCAGGGTCTTTTTCGTCCACTTCGATGTCGAATACGTCGATACCTGCGTAGATTTTGAAAAGCAGTCCTTTGCCTTCCATCACCGGTTTGCCGCTCAGTGCGCCTATATCACCCAGTCCGAGTACGGCTGTACCGTTCGAAATGACAGCTACCAGATTGCCTTTTGCCGTGTATTTATAAGCGTCTTGCGGGTTTTTCTCTATTTCGAGGCAAGGCTCTGCCACACCGGGAGAGTATGCAAGTGATAAATCGGTTTGTGTACTGTAAGGTTTGGTAGGAACTACCTCGATCTTACCGGGTTTGCCCTGTGAATGGTAGAGCAAAGCGGCTTCTTTGGTTATTTTAGCCATGGTATTGGTATTTTTATTAATAAGTTATCATTTGGCTGCAAATGTAGGAATAAAAGTTATACATTGTAGTCTTTAGATGATAAATTCTATTAATTTTATAGCAAAATGACTGATTCTGCACAAACAAACGTTACGGAAATAGTTTGTTTTCCGGCGGATGGCGGGAGGGAAGTGCTATAAGCCGCAGGTTATTTTCTGCTATAATATAAAGGAGTACAAGATGCTATCCGCCCATCTGTACTCCTTATATATATGATCGTTATTTTGAGAAGGTAATAATAGTTATTCCTTTTTTCCGGGCGGTGTATGTGTGGTGCGCCAGAATGTGTTTTTCACTTCACGCGCCACGTCTTTCCAGCTCGGCATGCTCTTCAGCGAACGGCGGACCGGGAAATCATAAAGTAGCAACAGCAGAAACAGGAAGATGCAGGCATAAGCCACCCATCCATAAATCTGTTTGATACTGACTTCCATCATCTGACTGATAAATTCTTCCATGTAATGACCGAGATTGAACGGATTGCTGCTGAACGACACGTGATCGATTGCCGATCCGTAACGTGCCAGATTATCCGGGACGTAGTAAGCCAGTCCTTGTGCATAGACTGCGCCGCCCAGTACGCCTCCGATTACCATGTGGAGCATGTTGAACACACCTAACCCCTGAAAGAAATGCTGGAAAGTCATGATCTCTTCCAGGCACACCATAAAGGTGGCGCTCAATACGGCATAAGCGAAGCCACGGCAGATGGTCGGCAGGTAGAGTTGTGAAATATGTATGTCGGTGGAAAGCGTCAGATAAAATCCTACCAGATAACCGGTCAGTCCGATGAATCCGACGATGACGAGACGTACATAGTTATACCGTTTGATATGCATCCACCAATAGGAGAATACGCAACCGGCTACGATCCCGATGATGGCGAACCAATTTAGCTGTACGCTTACCAGTTCTTCATACTTCATTACTTCTTCGTAGAAGACCTCTTCCAGCACATGCTCGGTTGCCAGAAACGCTTCCACCAGCGTGACCAGTCCCAGCAAAGGCCAGTAATGGCGATAAGTCCACATTTTAGGTTCGAGAAAGGGATGGCGGATGGTCATCATCCGCCAGATGCAGAATCCCAGAGTGATCAGGATAGCTATCGTCAGTTGACGGATCACCGGACTGTTCCACCAGTCGTACCAGTCGCCGTAATTAAAGAGAAAAGCGATTTCGGCAAGTAAGGCGGCCCAAAGTGCTCCGCCCAGCCAGTCGATGCCGAACAGCGGAAACTTGCGCATGAACCGGAAATGCTTGATACAAGTGGTTTGTATCAGTAGAACGATCAGCATCAGTCCTGCGATGAACAGGTTCATGTAAGTCCAGTGATAATGAAACATTAGATAGGTCGTGATCAGGTCGGACAACTGGATACTGCCGAGAATGACGATATGAAGCCACGGAAAGAAAACTGTGAAATCACGCTTGGGCGTCATCCATAACTGAATGTTGGACATACATTCGAAAGTTCCCTGAATCTTGCACATTCCTTCGATGAAGCATATCAGCCACAACAGCGGAAGGAAAGTGATGTGCGGCGCTATCAGGTTGCAGAGTAGCACTCCCAGTGCAGCGGACGTAAGCAGTGTCTTGTTGGTAAAACGGAACTTCATACGGAACAACAGAGGGAAGTAGATTGCCATTCCTGCCAGATTGGCGTACATACACATCAGGATATCCTCGCGCATCACTGCCATGCCGCCGATCATATGGTTCAATGCCCCCAAATATACTCCTCCCGAAAGCTGGAAGGTGACGGCGATGAAGAGATAGATCCACGGTTGCATCTTCCGCGGCACAAAGCTGCGGAACATCGGCATCACGAAAGGACCATTTAAAACAGGTGCTCCCATACGTTAATATTTTACCTCACATTCTATGTTAAAACCGGCACGCAAGCGTTTCAAGTCTTCCGGTTTGTTTCCTTTCAGACTGATACGGACCGGAATACGCTGTTCCACTTTGACAAAGTTGCCGGTAGCATTGTCTTGCGGTATCATAGAGAAGGCTGCCCCTGTCGCGTCGGAAATAGATTCTACACTCCCCCGAAAAGTGACGTCGGGCACTGCATCTGCCGTCATCTCCACTTCGGCACCTTCTCTGATGTTGGAGAGTTGTGTTTCGCGGTAGTTGGCTATCACCCACAGGTCGCGGCTGTCTACAATGTCGACCATTGTTTGTCCGGGCTGAACCAGTTGTCCTTCCAGAATCGCTTTCTTTCCGGTGGTACCGTCACATGGAGCGGTGATTACGGTATACGAAAGATTCAGGCGGGCAAGTTCTAATGCCGCTTCCGCCACACGGACACCTGCTTCATTCTGTCCCAGTCGATGAGTCTGCTCGCTCTTGACCAGAGACGTTGACTGCTTGGCACGGGATACTTGCTCGTAGCGTGCTTTGGCGGCTTCGTAAGCGGTGTGTACGTTGTCATATTGTTGTTTGGTCACTGCATCTTCTTGTAGCAACTTCTCGAAACGGTTCAGTTCTCGTCTGGCGTTCTCCATTTGTACGCGTACCTCTTCGATACTTGCGTCGTTCACACTCAGATTGTTCTGGGTGGTGGCGATTCCTATGGTGGTGGCTTGCCGTCCTGCGGTTGCATTGGCAAGGTCTGCTTCCGCCTGAGCCACCCGGAGGCGGAATTCGGTATCTTCGATGATGACGAGCGTATCGCCTTTGCGTACCTGCTGATACTCTGCGAAACATATCTTCTTGATGAATCCCGGTACACGGGTGTTGATCGGGGTGATGTGTTGTTTCACCTGTGCATTGTCGGTATATTCGATATTTCCCAGATGGATGAATCGGGAACAAACATAAATGATACCTCCGGTGAGGAAGCAAAGAATAAGAATATTGTATATCAGCTTTTGAGCTTTTCTTGCAATCATGATGAGTCTGTTTTTAAGGGGTTGAATTTGACTGAATTATTCTCTGACGAGATGTTTCTTTAAAGTGTATGAGTAATGTATTTCATCTTGTAGTAACTGTAGACTACGTTGATACGCGCGTTGACCAGTCCCAGGTCGGCACTCAACTTCATGTTGCTTGCATCGAGCATATCGGTGAGCAGGGCCAGGTCATTTTTGTAGCGGTTGCTGGTCACGTTGTAGTTCTGATTGGCCAGTTCCACACTTTTTTCCTGAGTGCGGAGGTCGGTGAATGAGGTCAGGAAATTGACGTAATTAGCCTGCACGCTGTTTTCTATCTGCTCTTGTGCCAATGAATACTCTTCCTGTGCTTTTCGCATATTCAGTTTTGCCTGACGCACCTTTTTATTGTTTTTGAACAACGAAGAAAGGTTGTATTTTATCCCGACTCCCACATACCAGTAGTTGAAGTTATTGTCCAGTACGGGAACTTCGATAGTAATGGGTCCGTCCAGATGTTCTCCGGCTACGAGCGCTATTTTAGGAAGAAGCTCCGAGCGTTCCAGCTTCACTTTCTGCTTGTTCATCTGAATGGCCAGTTGTGCCTGTTGCAAACCTACATTGCTTTGGGTAGCCAGCAGTTGCCAGTCATTTTCCGCCAGTGCCTTGACTTCTTCGTCCAGCAATGTAGAGTCGGGGACTATTTCTGTGCCGGCTGGCAGGTGGAGGGTAGTCACCAATTGGTGGTTTATAATCTTGCAGGCATCCTGCACTTTGGCGAGTTGTAGCTTCAGCGTTTCTTTCTGGAGTTCATAGCGGGTGATATCATTTTTTAGAGCCGTTCCTTGCGTACGTCTGGCTTCCATGTTGTGAATCACTTGCTCCGTCAGATCAAGGTTTTTCTGTAATACTTGAATCTGATTGTTCAGCTTGTATAAATCCAGATAGTAACCGGTCAGAAGAAAACGTATCTCCTGACGATTTTTCTGCCAGTCCAATGTAGCCATCTGTTGTCCGAGTTCCGCCAGAGTGATGCTGCTGTTGATAGCTCCGCCCGCGTAAATGACCTGTTGGGCTTCCAAGGCAAAGTTGTTGCCGAAGTGAGGCATGGGAATGTTCTGTCCGTTTTTAAAGTCACGGTCCCACAGATATCCGTCGCCCAGATAGCTGAACGAGAGCGAAGCTCCGATGTCCGGCAGTCGTTGGGACTTGGCGGCTTTCAATGCTTCATCCGCCGTTTCTTTTCCCGTTTTATACGTTTGAATACTCTGACTGTTCTCGTCTGCCAGACGGAACATTTCATTAGTGCCCAAAACTTTCCTGCCAGACGTTTGGGCAAACACTCCCTGGCTGCACAGTGCTGCGCATAGCGGCACTATGAGCCATCTTTTTTTGCTCATAAAGTGAAAAAGAAATTTAGTTGATAATGGTAAATATACGCTCCTATATCACGTGACTCCCTGAGAAGGAATTATCGTTTCGCGTCGTGGCGAGTAGTTTTATGAGAATTATCAAATCTGTGCAGATACACCCCAACCGTGGAAATCATGCATTTTATTCTTATAACGAATGGCTATTTGATAATATCTTAGTTTCATCTTGATACCTGTTTTCTGTTTTTCGTTTTGCAAAATTATGAAAAATATCAGGTAAGTTGTAACGCTGTATATATGTAAATATAATGTTTTTTAACGATTGTGCGGAAAGATATGATTGGGGGAAGAGACGGACGAAAAACATAAAAGTGTTCTGAAAAGGTCCGGTTTTGTTCGCATTATGTTTGTAGAAAGATACCGGGAATCATCTACCTTTGCCCCCGGAATAAAAAACAATAGATTATGACTGCAATAAATAAAGAGAACTCAAAAGTGTTTTTGCTGACACTGTTGGGCATGTTATCGGCATTCGGTCCTTTTGTGACGGATATGTATTTACCTAGTCTGCCGGCCATGGCAGACTATTTTTCTGCCAGTTTGCCGATGGTTCAGATGGGACTGACAACCAGTATGATCGGGCTGGCACTGGGACAAATCTTTTTTGGTCCGCTGAGTGATAAATATGGCAGGCGCCCGTTATTATTAGTTTCGATGGTGCTGTTTATTGTGTCCACGCTGCTTTGTCTTTTTGCACCGGATATTTATTCGTTTGTCACTTTACGGCTGATACAAGGTGTAGCAGGGGCGGGGGGAATTGTGATTTCCCGTTCGGTAGCCACCGATAAGTTTTCGGGAAAGGAACTGGCTAAAATGCTGGCTGTGATCGGAGCGATCAATGGAGTGGCTCCTGTGGCTGCTCCGGTCATCGGAGGATTGTTGACAGGAAGCGTAGGCTGGCAGGGTATTTTTATGATTCTGCTGTTCATCGGGATTTTGCTGGGTATCGGATGTATCCGCTTTAAGGAGTCCTTGCCCACTGAGAAACGTTCCAAGACGGGTGTCTTTGCTACTTTCCGGAGTTTCGGCATCATTGTTCATAACCGTCGTTATATGCTCTATGTACTTCAGCTGGCTTTTGCGCAGGGCATCCTGTTTGCCTATATCGCCTCTTCTCCTTTTATCATCCAGCAACATTACGGGTTTTCTCCTTTTGCCTTCAGCATCTGCTTTGCCGTGAATGCTGTGGCTATCGGAGTGGCTGCCGCCATATCAGTGAAATTCCGCCGGACCGAGAATGGAACACTGACCGGATGCATTGGTATGCTGGTGTTTGCGATCCTTCAGATGGCGGCACTCTATAGCGGCTGTGGCTTTTGGACGTACGAACTGCTTATGTTTGCATTGCTCTTTATGATGGGACTGACTTTCACAGCCTCTACCACTCTGGCGATGGATTGCGAACGCAGATATGCAGGAGCTGCTTCCGCTTTGCTGGGTGCACTCTGTTTCGCATCCGGAGGCATCGTTTCTCCATTGGTCGGACTGGGAGATATCCTCCTGTCTACCGGAGTAACTTTTGTGGTTTGTGCTGTTTGTTCACTGCTGTGTGCATTGTGGGCAGTGAAACGAACAGCGTTGAAGGTTGCGGTATGCCGTACTTAATCCATCCTACATGGCATATTTATTTTGATATTCTCTGGGTGATATTCCCTCATGCCGCTTGAAGTATCTTCCCAGATACGACTGGTCCGGAAAACCGAGCTGGTCGGCTATATCCTGCATGGTCAGATCGGTTGACTGGAGCAATACCTTTATCTCCAGAATAGCAAAATCATCAATGATCTTCTTCGCCGAATCTCCCGTCACGCTACGGCAGATGCCTGTCAGATACTTGGTGGAGATACAGAGTTTATTGGCATAGAACGTAACTTCCCGTTGCGAAATACAGTTTTCGTGCACTAATGCGACGAAGTTCTTGAATATTTCATCTTGGCGGCTTCCTCCTTCTATTTCGTGTTTATCGAAGTAGCGATAATATTTGTCGTAAATATCGAGCATGAAAGATTGAAGATGATTTTTCGCGATTTGGTTTCTGAAACGATTTTCGCGGTCGTTGTAGATAGCAGTCGTTGCGCGTATCAATCCACGGATAGCTCCGGTATTTTCTTCGGGGAGCACGTAGCAGGGATGCTCTTTTATAAACCGGAAGAAGATAGGCTCGAAGCGGAGGCAGGCTTCCCGGAACATTTCTTTAGGAAATCCGAAGAAAGAAGCGGTGAAGTCACTGCTACTGCCATTGATACGGATAATGGTTCCGGGCAGGAGTACCAGCTGGGTATTGGGTACTATTTCATAATCTTTCAGATCAATCGTGACATGAGCCCAGCCGTTATGGCAAAAATAAATGGCTCCTCCTTCCAGCTTCCATAGATGGTGCATGATTGGAGATAAATTTTCATCAAGTCCGGCAGCGAACGGTTCGCGCATGATAGCAAGGATAGAGTCTCTCTGTTTCATATCTTCTTCTCTTTTTGTCGGTAAAAATAGGACTTTTTCACTAAATATCGCTCATGTTGTTCTGAAAATGAACAAAACTGGAAACACTAAGACCAGTTTTCTATGGTGGAAACAGTCTACCTTTGCCGCGATCAAAAATCTTAATAGGTAATAATAAAATGAGTAAAAAGGTATGTAATGTCAAGCAAGGGCTATTGTTGCTCTGCTGTCTGGTTGCCGCTACAGGTTGTAAGCAGGCATCACCCACACAAATGGAAACAGAATATGAAGTGATGACTGTTGCTCCGGCAGACCGGATGATTTCGAGCGCTTATTCGGCGGCTATCCGTGGACGTCAGGATATTGATATTTATCCGCAGGTAGGAGGTACGCTGACGAAAGTGTGCGTGACGGAAGGTCAGCGCGTAAAAAACGGACAAACGTTGTTTATAATTGACCAGGTGCCGTATGAAGCTGCATTGCAGACGGCAGTGGCAAACGTAGAGTCCGCTAAGGCTTCTCTGGCTACGGCACAACTGACTTATGAAAGCAAAGAGGAACTGTATAAGGAGAATGTAGTTTCCTCATTCGATCTGAGTACGGCAAAAAACTCTCTGCTGGCTGCCAAAGCGCAACTGGCGCAGGCGAAAGCACAAGAAGTGAGTGCCCGTAATAATCTGTCTTATACGGTAGTGAAAAGTCCGGCGGACGGTGTGATAGGTACATTGCCTTATCGGGTAGGCGCATTGGTTAGTTCCAATATCGCCGAACCTTTGACCACCGTTTCCGACAATTCGGATATGTACGTTTACTTCTCGATGACGGAAAACCAACTGCTGGGATTGATCCGCCAGTATGGTTCTAAAGAAGAAGCATTGAAGAATATGCCGACTATCAGTTTGCAGCTGAATGATAAGTCCGATTATCCGCAGCAGGGCCAGATCGAGTCTATCAGTGGCGTCATCGACCGTTCGACGGGTACTGTCAGCCTGCGTGCCGTATTCCCCAATAAAGAGGGATTGCTGCATAGCGGTGGTGCCGGTAATGTCATATTTCCCGTGCAGAAAACCGGAGCTATCGTGATACCGCAAGGAGCTACGTTCGAAATCCAGGACAAGAGATATGTATACAAAGTAGTAGATGGCAAGGCACAATCCAATCAGGTGCAGGTGACCCGCGTCAATGGCGGTCGGGAATTTATTGTAGATGAAGGACTGGTTTCGGGAGATGTGATTGTAACGGAAGGTGTAGGATTGCTTCGCGAGGGTACGCCAATCAAGGCAAAGACAGCTCAGGCCGCTACGACAACTACTGAAAATTAAACAAAGGAGGAATTATCCATGAATTTAAGAACCTTTATTGAACGTCCGGTATTATCGGCAGTCATTTCTATAACGATTGTCGTTGTGGGCATCATCGGGTTGTTCAGTCTGCCCGTTGAACAATATCCCGATATAGCTCCGCCTACCATTATGGTGAGTACCACCTATTATGGTGCAAGTGCGGAAACGTTACAGAAGAGTGTTATTGCACCTTTGGAAGAAGCCATCAATGGGGTGGAAGACATGACCTATATGACTTCTACAGCAACGAATTCCGGTACGGTAAGTATTACCGTTTACTTTAAGCAGGGGACAGACCCGGATATGGCGGCTGTCAACGTGCAGAACCGTGTATCGAGAGCCACAGGACAGCTTCCGGCGGAAGTGACGCAGGTCGGTGTAACGACTTCCAAGCGTCAGACGAGTATCTTGCAGATGTTCTCTCTGTTCAGCCCGGACGACAGTTACGATGAAAACTTCCTTTCCAACTATATCAGTATCAACCTGAAACCGGAGATTCTTCGTGTCTCGGGTGTAGGCGACCTGATGGTGATGGGAGGTGAGTACAGTATGCGTGTGTGGATGAAACCGGACGTGATGGCACAGTATAAACTGATTCCGTCTGATATCACCACCGTACTTGCCGAACAGAATATCGAATCGGCTACCGGTTCGTTTGGTGAGAACTCAAACGAAACCTATCAATATACGATGAAATATAAAGGACGTCTGATCACTCCGGAAGAGTTTGGAGATATTGTCATCCGTTCTACGGACAACGGCGAAGTATTGAAGCTGAAAGACATTGCCGATATACAACTGGGACAGGATAGTTATGCCTATCATGGTGGTCTCGACGGTCATCCGGGTGTTTCGTGTATGATATTCCAGACGGCAGGTTCCAATGCGACCGAAGTCAATCAGAATATTGACAAACTGCTCGAAGAAGCCCGCAAAGACCTTCCGAAGGGAGTGGAACTGACACAGATCATGAGTTCGAATGACTTCCTTTTCGCTTCTATTCATGAGGTGGTGAAGACCTTGATCGAGGCTATCATTCTAGTTATTCTTGTGGTATATGTCTTCTTGCAGGACTTCCGTTCTACCTTGATTCCTCTGGTGGGAGTGATTGTTTCGCTGATTGGTACGTTTGCTTTCATGGCTATGGTAGGTTTCAGTATCAATCTGCTTACGCTGTTCGCGCTTGTGCTGGTGATCGGTACGGTGGTGGATGATGCGATTATTGTCGTCGAGGCGGTGCAGGCACGGTTCGACGTAGGGTACAGGTCGTCCTACATGGCAAGTATCGATGCCATGAAAGGTATCAGTAATGCTGTTATCACCTCTTCACTGGTGTTTATGGCGGTATTTATTCCGGTATCTTTTATGGGAGGTACTTCCGGTACGTTCTATACCCAGTTTGGTCTGACGATGGCGGTTGCCGTTGGTATTTCCGCTGTCAATGCGTTGACGCTGAGTCCGGCATTGTGCGCATTGCTGCTGAGGCCTTATATTAACGAAGACGGTACGCAGAAGAATAATTTTGCGGCACGTTTCCGTAAGGCTTTCAACTCGGCTTTCGATATCATGGTAGAGAAATATAAGAATGTCGTGTTGATCTTTATCAAACGCAGATGGTTGGCATGGTCGTTGCTGGCTTGCTCCGTAGTGTTGCTTGTATTCCTGATGAATACGACAAAGACGAGTCTGGTGCCGGACGAAGACCAGGGTGTGGTATTCGTCAATGTAAGTACAGCGGCAGGTAGCTCGCTGACCACGACCGATGAGGTGATGGAACGCATCGAAAAGCGCCTGATGGATATTCCGCAGATAGCACACGTGCAGAAAGTGGCCGGTTACGGATTGTTGGCAGGGCAGGGAAGCTCGTTTGGTATGTTGATTCTGAAACTGAAACCGTGGGACGAGCGTCCGAATGATGAGGATAACGTGCAGGCAGTCATCGGCCAGGTATATGGTCGTACGGCGGATATCAAGGATGCCAGTGTCTTCGCTATTTCTCCGGGTATGATTCCGGGTTATGGTATGGGTAATGCGCTGGAACTTCACATGCAGGATAAGATGGGCGGTGATATCAACGAGTTCTTTACCACTACCCAGCAATATCTGGGTGCATTGAACCAGCGTCCGGAGATTGCGATGGCATATTCTACGTTCGACGTACGCTATCCGCAATGGACGGTAGAGGTGGATGCTGCCAAGTGTAAACGGGCAGGTATTACACCGGATGCTGTGCTGAGCACATTGTCGGGCTATTATGGTGGTCAGTATGTGTCCAACTTCAATCGTTTTTCTAAAGTATATAGAGTGATGATTCAGGCTGACCCTCAATTCCGTCTGGATGAATCTTCACTGGATAATGCTTTTGTACGTATGTCGAATGGTGAGATGGCACCGCTGAGCCAGTTTGTAACGTTGACACGCAGTTACGGTGCAGAGTCGCTGAGCCGCTTCAATATGTACAACTCTATTGCGGTGAATGCGATGCCGGCAGACGGATACAGTACCGGTGATGCTATCAAAGCCGTACAGGAAACGGCGGTACAGGCTCTTCCGAAGGGGTATGGCTATGATTATGGAGGCATCACCCGTGAAGAGAACCAGCAGAGTGGTACGACGGTGATCATCTTCGGAATTTGCTTCCTGATGATCTACCTCATCCTGAGTGCGTTGTATGAGAGCTTTATTATTCCGTTCGCTGTTCTTCTGAGCGTACCTTGCGGATTGATGGGAAGCTTTCTCTTCGCATGGATGTTCGGACTGGAGAATAACATTTACTTGCAGACAGGTTTGATTATGCTGATCGGTCTGCTGGCTAAGACAGCTATCCTGCTGACGGAATATGCGGCGGAACGCCGTAAGGCAGGTATGGGACTGATTGCTTCTGCTGTCAGTGCGGCTAAAGCCCGTCTCCGTCCGATTCTGATGACAGCGTTGACGATGATTTTCGGTCTGTTCCCTCTGATGATGTCCAGTGGGGTAGGAGCAAACGGTAACCGTTCGTTGGGTACAGGTGTAGTCGGTGGTATGACTATCGGTACATTGGCATTGCTATTCATCGTGCCTACCTTGTTTATCGCCTTCCAGTGGTTGCAGGAACGTTTGCGCCCTATGCAGAGTGCCCCTACGGAAGACTGGCAGATTGAGACAGAAATCAAAGTAAGTGAAGAAGAGAAGTCTAAAGCAGGAAAGGAATAATTGACAATGAAGAAAATAATCATCTTATCCGCAGCAACGCTGGTACTAAGCAGTTGCGGTATATACAATAAATACAAACCGGTATCGGAAGTTCCCGAGGGACTCTACGGCAGCGAGACAGTCGCTGCCACCGATACGACAAACTTCGGAAACCTCTCGTGGAAAGAGGTGTTTACCGATCCATATTTACAGAATCTCATTGATTCGGCTTTGGTACGCAACACCGATATGCAGACTGCTCATCTGCGTGTGAAGGAAGCGGAGGCATCGCTGATGACATCCAAGTTATCTTATCTGCCTTCGTTGTTTCTGGCTCCGGAAGGGGCTGTGAGCAGCTTCGACCGTGGAAAGGCTACGCAGACTTATTCGTTGCCGGTGACTGCTTCGTGGGAACTGGATATCTTTGGAAAAGTGACTACAGCCAAACGCCGTGCAAAAGCCGCTTACGAACAGAGCAAGGAGTATGAACAGGCAGTGAAGACACAACTGGTATCTTCCGTGGCAAATACTTATTATACTTTGCTGATGCTTGATTCTCAATACGAGATTGCAGCTGCTACCGAATCGGCCTGGAAAGAGAGCGTGAGAGTGGCCCGTGCCATGAAGAATGCCGGTATGATGAACGAGGCAGGACTGGCACAGACAGAGGCTACCTATTATAATATCTGTACGACGGTGCTCGATTTGAAAGAACAAATCAACCAGGCGGAAAACTCAATGGCTTTGCTGTTGGCGGAAACACCTCACGGCATACAGCGTGGAAAACTGGAAAACCAGCAGTTGCCGGAAGACTTCTCCGTAGGTATTCCTCTGCAGATGCTTTCCAATCGTCCGGATGTGCGTAGTGCGGAGTTCTCACTAGCACAGGCTTTCTATACAACGAATGCTGCCCGTGCCGCTTTCTATCCTTCTATCACGTTGAGTGGCAGTGCCGGATGGACTAACAGCGCCGGAAGCATGATTATCAATCCGGGTAAGTTTCTCGCTTCTGCCGTGGCTTCTCTGACACAACCTTTATTTAATAAAGGGGCTAACATTGCCCAGCTGAAAATAGCGAAAGCACAACAGGAAGAAGCCCGCCTCAGCTTCGAACAGACACTGCTGAATGCGGGAGTGGAAGTCAACGAAGCACTGGTGCAATATCAGACAGCGCGGGACAAGGCCGCTTTCTACGACAAGCAGGTTACTTCTTTGCAGACGGCAGCCAAGAGTACCAGCCTTCTGATGAAACATGGAGACACCACTTATCTGGAAGTGTTGACAGCCCAACAGACGCTGTTGAATGCAAAACTTTCTAAAGTAGCGAATCGCTTCACCGAAATCCAGGGTGTGATTACTTTGTATCAGGCTTTGGGCGGCGGTAGAATGTAAAGAGGCATGTATGCGCTTTTACGAGGACTTTTTTAAGTGGATGGTATTCGTTATATTGACGGGCACCTGAATACTGATAAATTCAATGTTTGTGTATTAGAGAAAAGGCGTGCCTGTTATTAACAGCGCACGCCTTTTTATGATCATCCGGTTATTCATGTAACTGATAATCTCCGGCTTTATCTGATACGACTTGTTGCAACTCTTCAAGCGGCATTTCGTCTTTATCGAACTCAACAGTAGCTACCGGAGGGTTCAGTGTTACGACGGCTTTTACTCCATCGATGCTGTTAAGTGCTTTTTCGACATGTGTGCGACAGTTGTTGCACATCATTCCTTCTACTTTAAAATTCTTCTTCATGTTTTCTTTATTTATTGGTTCAACTTCATTGATGGGTACCACTTCTTTTTCTGCTGGTGGCACCTCTGTCTTTCTCTGGATTTTCTTCCCTTTCAGACGCAGGCTGTTGGCCACCACACTTACGCTGCTGAATGCCATGGCAGCACCTCCAATCATCGGATTCAGAAGGAATCCGTTAAGCGGGTAGAGGATACCTGCCGCAATGGGCACTCCAATCAGATTATATATAAATGCCCAGAATAGGTTCTGATGAATGGTTCTCACCGTGAGCTGGGATAAGCGAATCGTTTCCGGGATTTTCATCAGATCGGACGACAGGATAGTAATCATTGCGGTATCCATTGCTATGTCACTTCCTTTTCCCATGGCGATACTCAGGTCTGCCTGTGCCAGAGCTGCGCTGTCATTAATACCATCGCCTACCATCGCCACCTTCTTGCCCTCCTGTTGCAATTGCTTTATAAAGAGAGCCTTGTCCTGTGGAAGTACACTTGACTTATAATGTCCGATAGCTGCCTTCTGCGCTATTTCTCTGGCGGTGTCTTCATTGTCTCCTGTCAGCATGTAGACTGTAATTCCCATTTTCCGTAATCTGCGGATGGCTTCTTTTGAAGTCGATTTCATCTGATCTGTTATAGCGATCACCGCTATTGCTTTCGTAGAATGACCAAACCAGATAACCGTTTTTGCCTCTTTATGCCAGATGTCTGCCTGTTGCTGTAATTCTTCATCCGGATAAACTCCGTTGGCAATCAGTAAATCAGAGTTTCCCACATAATAGGTTTCATTATCGACCGTTCCTTTTATACCTTTTCCCGGGATATTCTCAAAACCTGTGACGGGGATGGCTGTCTCATTCTTCCATTCATTTACAACAGCTTCCGCAAGCGGATGTTCGGACAAACGTTCCAGACTATATAATATATTTCCGGTCTCTTCCGTTCCTTTGCTCCATAAGCTGTTTACAACAATGGGATGACCTTCGGTGATGGTCCCGGTTTTATCGAGCACCACTGCATCTATCTTCCGTGCGACTTCCAGGCTGGTGGCGTCTTTTATCAGGATTCCCTGTTCCGCTCCCTTGCCTATTCCTACAATCAGTGCCGTCGGAGTGGCCAGTCCCAATGCGCAGGGACAGGCAATTATGAGTACGGTAACCATTGCCAGCAGTCCGTGTGTGAAGCCTTCCGTAGGTGCAAACAATATCCAGATGATAAACGACAGAACCGCTATTCCTATAATGACAGGTACAAAGATTCCTGCGATTTTATCTACCAGCTTCTGGACCGGCGCTTTACTTCCCTGCGCATCCTGTACCATGCGGATAATCTGTGCCAGCATCGTGTCCGATCCTGTCTTATCCGTCCTGAAACGAAAAGCTCCTTTCTGATTGATAGTACCTGCATATACCTTTTCGCCGGTCTGCTTGTGTACCGCTACCGGTTCACCGCTCAGCATACTTTCATCTACGTACGATTCGCCGATTGTCACTGTTCCGTCTACTGCTATGCGTTCTCCCGGTTTGACGGCAATGATATCGCCGATACGGGCTTTCTCAATCGGAACAGTCCGTTCGCCCGATTCGGTGATGATAGTGACGGTTTTAGGCTGTAGCCCTATCAGCTTTTTGATGGCGGTCGATGTGTTTTGTTTAGCCCGTTCTTCCAGTAATCTGCCTAGCAGGATGAAGGCGATAATCATACTTGCCGCCTCAAAGTAAAGATGCGGAGATACGCCTCGCGATAACCAGAAATCGGGAAAAAGCAGGTTGAATACACTGAACAGATAAGCTATTCCGGTGCTGATGGCTACCAGTGTATCCATGTTTGAAGATCCATGTTTTAATTGTTTCCACGCATGGACGTAGAAACTGCGTCCGAAGCCCAGAACCACGATTGTAGATAGAATCCACACTATATATTTCATCAGTGTGAGCTCGGAAAACCACATGCTGATTACCATAACAGGCACTGCCAATGCTACCGCTCCGATTGTTTGGGTTTTCAGTGACTGGTACCTTTTCGCATGTGCTTGTTCCGCCTCTTCGTTGGTGTCATTGCCTGTATCTGTCAGCAAATCGTATCCGGCATTCTGTACCGCTGTTTTCAATGACTGATCCGAACATTCGTCAGAATCATAAACCACCTGTGCGCTGGCTGTTGCATAATTGATAGTTGCTTCGCATACGCCCGGCTGGGCATTTAGTACCTTATCTATTCTGGCTGCACATGACGCGCAGCTCATTCCTGTGATCTGATATGTTTTTTTAGTTTTCATACGCTTTCCCTTTTTTTATTCTTTGCAAAGGTAAGGCGTAAGATGCGGAGGGTTGTTACAGAATTATGGATATGATTTATATCTTATATTTCATCCAACGGTTCCCGTTTATGTTCCTTGAGCTGCTTGAACTGGCTGGGTGTCATACCGGTCATATTACGAAATTGGGTACTTAGATGTGCAACGCTTGAGTATTGCAGCAGGTCGGCTATTTCACTGATGGAGAGTTCATCGTAGATAAGCAACTCTTTGATTCGTTCCACTTTCTGGGCAATATAGTACTTCTCTATGCTGACTCCGTTGACTTCGGAAAACAATTTGCTCAGAAAACTATAGTCGTAGTGGCATTTCTCTTTTAAGTATTCGGACAATTTAAGTTTGGAGGCATTATCTTCGTAATGTACCAATTCGATGATTGCAGTCCGAATCTGTTCGATGATGCGCATACGTTTATCGTCAATCCATTCGAATCCGTATTTTTCGAGCGCTTCTTTGATGTTTTTCCAATCATCGGGTTTTAGCTCCTCTTGTACGACAGCCTTGCCCAGTTCCACATTGAGAGGAGTGAGGTGCAGTCCTTTGAGCATTTCCGTTACAACCAGTACACAACGGTTGCAAACCATGTTTTTAATCAGGATAATGTGATTCTGCTCTGCCATAATACTACCTTCATTTAATTAATCAGATTCTAAAAGATGCGTTTCAGTAAGTTTGCAGGAAACAAACCTGTCTGCAAAAGTACGGATTTAAAAAGAAAATCAGCGTTTTTAGTTTGAGATACTCCGTATTTCATTCTTTATTCGTCTCTTTTTTTGCAGAAATACCCAATGTTTGATGAACAGGTGAATTACAACTTGGAAACTCCTATAAGAGTACTTCCGGATAAGTACAAGACTTACTTGTGAGAAGTACTTAAGTTGCCTGGTGCTAGTACTACGTTTGAGTCGGAGATGTACAACATTTGCATGAAAGATGTACTACTTTTACTCCGTGCTATTATACAGCTATTTTCTGCATTCAGCCGCTATCCCCTTCTATGAAGGCATTTGCGAATGAAGCTGAAAGGGCTGAATGCGAAGTGTCAGTACTTTGCTAGTAAATGCACCTTTTGATGTAGCTGATCTGATACCGAACAAATTTATCTCTATCTTTGTCTTATTAATATTTGGAGAATAGAAAGTAAAGGTACCGTTGGAGAAGTTGCGGGAAAGGGAATTAACTTCTTCAAAAATGGTCTTTAGTATTATCTTAACTAGTAGAAAAATGGGGAATTTAATTTCATTTATGAAAGAAGTAGCCAATGGGCTGCGGGAAAGTGGGAATTATGGGACTGCCCACATTTACAGAAGTAGCATGAGTGCTGTCATTTCATTCCATGGAAGTGATAAACTTCCTTTCAGGAAAGTTACTCAGGAGTTTCTTAAAAGTTTCGAATCGTATTTGCGGGGAAGAAATTGTAGTTGGAATACCGTTTCTACCTACATGCGTACATTGCGGGCAGTGTATAACCGGGCGGTCGACCGCCATATTGCGCCTTATGTGCCCCATCACTTCCGGTATGTTTATACAGGAACGCGCGCGGACAGGAAACGTGCACTCGATAAGGAAGATATGGAACGTTTGATGAAAGAACTTCCGAAACGATTGTGTCAGGAAAATAAAGAGTTGCAGCGTACGCGTGCGCTATTCTTTTTGATGTTTTTACTTCGTGGAATTCCGTTTGTGGACCTTGCCTATCTGAAAAAGCACGATATGGATGGAAACACAATCACTTACCGTCGTAGAAAGACCGGTAGATTATTGACCGTAACTCTGGTGCCGGAAGCCATGAAGCTGATAAAGCGGTATATGAACACCGATCCGGCTTCTCCTTATCTTTTTTCACTGATTACCAGTGGAGAAGGGACAGAAGCAGCCTATAAAGAATATCAGCTGGCACTGCGTAATTTTAATTATCAGTTAATGATTTTGAAACAGG
>NZ_KV804284.1:0-1073 GCF_001811315.1 Bacteroides sp. HMSC067B03
ACAGACGATGCTTATAACAGACAAGGGGAATTTATAGAGCTAAGTGGTTGATTTACTGTCGGAAAAAGAAAAACGATAGGGAAAAAGAGCAAAGCAAAACCAACCAACGGGCGGTAGGATTGGAAACGGGTTTTTATGGCGTGTACACGTTTGTGTACAAAATGTTTGTATTTTATTGAAATATAGCTATCTTTGTGCTGAATTTAAAAGCAAACAGATATGGAAGCATTATCAGTAAGAGAATACCGTAACAACCTCGCAGCGTCTTTCACCAAAGCTGACAATGGCGAGCAGGTACTAATTCGCAGGAAAAACGAGATTTACGCTTTGGTAAAAGTTGGTCGTGAAGATTTGATGATAACCCCGGAGCTGCAAGCAAGGATTGACAAGGCAAGGGAAGAAATCAAATCCGGAAAGTGTGTTACCCTCAAAAGCAGTGAGGATATTGACGCTTATTTCGATAGTCTATGATGTACACAATTAGGGTTTCCGACGGGGTGGATAAGGTGATTGCCAAATGGAAGAAATCAAACCCCAATTTGTTCAAGAAGTATAAGAAAATCTACAAAGAATTGTTAGAGCACCCTAAGACTGGGCTTGGGCATCCCGAAGCGTTAAGGGGCGGTGGGGATATTACATGGTCTCGACACATTACCGCCCATGACCGGATAATCTATGACATTTACGAGGAAGTGGTAGAGGTCTACATCTTGGAGGTAGAGGGGCATTACAACGATAAATGATAAAACTGTTATGGTCGAATATTGTGTTTACTGGTTAGAGAACGGCGAGCCTATGCACGAGGTGTTCTCTTCTCTTGCCGCCGCCGAGATGTACTCATGTGCGATAAGAGGGAAAGAAAACATTGAATGGGTGGAGGTGTCCGAAGAAGAAACCATTGATTTGGACGAACTGGAAGACATGTTCCCGGATGACTTCTGCGGCGTGTAATCCCCTTGGGTAGAAATGGGGTAGAATTTGTTAGGCTGTGGGGGATTTTCTAACACGCCGGGGCTTTTTGCTGGGCGGTTGGCGTGGATGTATTCCCATGCGGCATGTGTATATATAGCAAG
>NZ_KV804285.1:0-78617 GCF_001811315.1 Bacteroides sp. HMSC067B03
TCAGTTCTTTTCGTTTCTTAGAAAGCGTCTCGAATATATGATTTTTAAATGTTTCTCCTGACATTTGAGAAAGCTTATTCATACGTTCTTGATCTCTTTTATGTTCCTCTAAAACGGCAAGCATCCATGGAGTATTTTTCAGTGTATCATCAGCCAACGCATATAATTCTTCAAAATCGGGTAAATAATAATTCATTTTATAACAATACAAACGCCCGATTCCATTATGAATATTTTGCTTTATGAATTCTTTACGTATTGCCCTTCTTGACATTCCAAGCATTTTATTTATACTATCAGATTTAAATTGCATACCATCATACTTCTTCATAGTCTTTTCAAATTGTCTCAGAGCATCATTCAAAGGCGTACCAACTACACTCAGTGAGTCTAAAGATACTTGTATTTTTCCCGCATCCAAGAATAATTCTACAGAACGTGTAGGCTTGGGATAATTACCCACTGCTAATATTGAAGGATTATAGTCATTTACCTTTCCTCGAAAACAGAATTTACCATCTGCCACCATTACCGTATCAACATGCTGGATCTTCTCCCAATCGGTAGCCTTGAACGTAAATAACATGGCAAGTTCACCATTGTAGGCAGGGTTTATTGTTCCATAAATTACATATTCATCGGGTTGCAAAGGGGCTTCTTCTGGTTTATTTACAGTCCAAAAGGTCCAAATACCATTTCGTGCTCTTTCACCAAAATTCATGATAGCATTACGCACAGATATGACTTCACCGAATCCATCAATCTCACCATCTCCCATTTTCTTTGCTGTAAATTGATAATCAGCTTCTTTAGAATCTATAAAACAAATCGTTGAATCGGGTGACAACATTTCCTGTCCTTTTACAGATATAGGAGAAAATAGTATTATAAAAAATAAATATATTACATTTTTCATACATCGAATTATTTATCATAAAGGGAAACATTTGCCTTGAAAATGTTTCCCTTTTAAATTTCATAAGGCTAGTTTATACCAGATATAACACATTCACATCCAATTGTTTTTTTGCATATTCTTGGTTTCATTACAAATGAACCATTAGATGAATCATAATGTCTATAAGGAGCACAAGTACCAGAGCATTTTGTCTGAGGAGGATCAAATGAAATATATTCTTCATAACAATTATCGCCAGTTTGTCTGGCGAAGGAGTTTCCTCCCAATATCTGTTTCATTTCTGAATCAGACATCTTCTCTACATGTAGTAGAGTCATTTTGGATAACTTTTTCATGTTTGTAATTTATTAAATTAATAATAGCCGCAACGTGCAGCAAATATTACTATTCTAAATATCTGTATCTAGGAAAAAAGATAAATTTTCTATTGTATATTGAGGAGGAAGTAAATATCCATTAACTAAGATTGTTGGAGTAGCCACTAGATGCGTATACCTTTTCCATTGTTCATGTTTTTCCAACTCCTCTTCCACTCCTTCAAAGCTAAAATTATATTTTGCTATAAAATCATCCGAATGATATTTACCTTTCTCATACCAATCTTTATATATTTCATCTATTTCGCCAGATTTCCCATTTAGATATGTTGCAATCAAAAAACGATTACTATCTAA
This sequence comes from Bacteroides sp. HMSC067B03, assembly GCF_001811315.1. NCBI lineage: Bacteria > Pseudomonadati > Bacteroidota > Bacteroidia > Bacteroidales > Bacteroidaceae > Bacteroides > Bacteroides sp. HMSC067B03. Next base: position 1,594 of record NZ_KV804285.1, read on the forward strand.
CAAGTCATCGCTAAAAGCTGAAAAGATATATTGCACACAAAGTTTATCTGCATTAATAGCCAACATCTTCTTTACTCTCGTATGCATCTGTCCACAAGGCTCACAGTGCGGATTAGTCAATATAGTTACTTTTAACTTCGCTTTTGAATTACCAAATACTATTTTCGTTGTATCTTGTGTTTCAAAATAGGGTTGTGATTTTAATAGAGCTTTAAATACATTATCAGAATTCTTTAATGCAGTAAATCCTTGTTCAAGCAATTCCAATCTATTAGAATGAGCTATTTTCATAGTTGATATATTGATCAACAAAACGATAAATACATAAAATGAGCCAATCGAAATTGATGGTATGATACTTAATGAAGATTCATTAAAACATACTCCCAATATATTAGTTAAGAAAATAGCCCACAACAATACTTGAACTATCAAACATAGCATACACCACTGCCTAACTTTTTTATATTGATACCAGACACTCCAAACTGTATAAGGAAGAGCAAAAATATTAATTATTGCTTGATAAAAGATATATTTGGGGAATAAAATAATCAATAATAGATTTGCAATAAAATAACCTAATCCTATCTCACTCCAACTAAAAATTCCAACCTTGGCCGCTGGCATTTCCAAAATATTATTACAATCTCGTTGATGAAATAAAGAACAAATTTTATCTGCATAATCACTTTGTCTCTTTTCTTGTTTCAATAACAGCAAATACGATATAAATATGCCAGCTAAATTGATTAAAGATAACATAGTTCCATATACTCCAATTTGTTCCATATTTGCATACCATGCTCCAAGAAGAAAAAGAGAAGGAATAATGCATAATAGAACTGTTTGAAGTTTTTTCACTAAAGTTATCATCAAATGTTTTTTATAATCTGGTTCTACGGAGTCTACAGCAGGTTCTGCAAGAAGCGCAACTCCAGACCATACCTCTTTAAAATTATCAAAAGAGTTTTTTATCTCAATACTTCTCCAATCATAAGTAACATTATTCTCTGAGATAGCTTTAACTACGACAAATTCTTCTCCAACATGAGCAATAAAAGGAGGCACAAACTGCCTTACATTTTTATCAACAGAACGTACTCCTTCATTATAAACACCATAAGTTTTTAACATATGAGAAAGTCCATACAAGGAATCACGATAAGGATGGATTCTATATAATTTATCTGAAAAAGCTGCAGTATGTTTTACTTTCAGAGCAGTAAGAAATTGTGTAAATATAGTATTTTTCATTTGATAAGGTCAAATAAATTAGTTAATAAGAAAAATAGCCATTACATTTTCATAACCCATGTACCAATTTTGGCTAATTTACTATTCATCATATATAAATCAAAATCAATATCTAAAAGGAGTTTATCTACCAATACATCAAGCTTAGTAATTAACGGAGATAGTGATAGCGGCATATTAAATAGCCAATACCAATTTAATTCTGATTCAAACATTAAACTCTCATTCATTACATCCATATGAAAATTTATGCTTTTGACTTTTACCAGTAGCTCTTTAGTAATTCTATCTTCCGGCAATAATGAAACAACGTTCTTCAATAAAACAATATTTACATCTCTATTTCTATTAATTGACTGTAGCGCACATTCCAAAAGATAATCATATAAAGGATAAAATCGACACTTATCGGCAACAAAACCAGATAACTTAAACAAAACGAAAAGAATTGAACTTATTAATAAAATCCTTGACGAGTCATCTTTTATTTGTCCCAAATCAATCGCCTCAACTGCATCTATAACCTTAAAAATCCATTGCTCCTTCTGAGAATCAGCAACATCTTCTACAGACAAACGATCTAATAAATACAAACCTGAAGAATAGATGGGATAATCAGCATTCATATCCTCCATTAGCGTTTCTTTTACATCACATAACAACTGCTCGTCTAAAACGTCTAAAATTTCTGAGGGATCGCCTTCTACGTACTTTTCCTTTATAATTCGGCACATTGCACAACCTATTCCAGCTAATCCACGTTCATAATTTCTTGGAATTGCGTCATTCATTTTATTATAAATATCATCAATTATTTCATCTGCGATATTTTCATAAAACTGGTTATTTACAAATCTAGAATATCTATACATAAATAACGCCAATCCTATTTTACCATATAAAAAGCCAATACCGTCCGCATTATTCAGATTTGCAATAATTGTATTGGAAATTTGAAGTAATATTCTTTTTTCTATCATAATTATTGATTCTTTTTGTATGCTATTACTTTTCTAAAGAACTCTATAAGCTGAGGAACATGATAGTCGAATGAGAATTCCATTCTATGTCTCAACATATTAACACGTAAGCGAGAGAGCATTTCTACATCTCTTAATTTAGTTACCAACTCTTCATAATTATCAAATAGGACACCAATATCCAGTTTGTTTATACAATCTTGAATCGCGACTAAAGCATTAGAGTTATTTTTCATCATAACTGGCAATCCAGCAGCAGCATAAGTGCTAATTCTGGCTGGTATATTCAAATCATCCCAACCAACTTTAAGTATATCATTATTATTATAGCTATTAAAACAATGCAAACAACCGATATCGTATTTTGAAAATTCTTTTGTCCAATTATCAGCACTCACGTGAGCATGAACATGAAAATGATTTGGTGCAATACGCATCCATTTTTGTTCAGCGCTAAAACGAGATTCATAATAATTTTCAGTATATGAATGAACATGAATATTATTGTCTGCCAACAAAGCCAACCCCTCATCCTCTATGCCAATCATGCGCCCGGCAACAAGAATATGTATAGCATTATCATCTTCCGAAAGCTTTTTTGAAAAATTATTTTTGAAATAATCAGCTTTTGGCAAATCCCCATCTAACACCATAGACAATCCATCTTTATCAATTATAAACTGGTTATACCACGATTGGGTCAATTCGTTCAAATAGATTTTTCCTGTTGAAAACGTATATAAATACATTAATTCATTCCATGTACCTTCTCGCAAACAGATAAATGGTCCTTCCTTAAAATGCCAAACAAATGGAATTTGACGAAACTCTCTCAAAACATTATAGGCAAATGAAACAGCACCTGAGTTTAGCATTGCATAAATAACATCTGGCTTTATTCTTTCCACTTCATCTTTCCACCGAGATATATTTAGATCTTCCACATGCCCAAAAGGCAAATGTCCAACAGTCGAAAAACTATATTGCGGCTCTGGCAACCACAGTCCATACAATTTATGACCAGCTTGCTCTAAAGCATAAACACGTTCTGGGTTATAAGATAATTCACCTACTATTAAAATTTTCAATGATTGCTCACATACAGAAATCTTGTCTCTATAGGAATTGTATAAGCTATCCTCATTTATAAACTTATATTTAGAAACTCTTAACTTAATAGGATCCTGTACATGATAATATCCCCTATATTTATTTAATCCACCACCATATTTTTCCGCTATTAATCTATGTCTTTGATAAGGATGGTTTGTCCAATAACAAGTTATCTTTTGAGTCATTGAAAACAAACCTTTGTCAGCTAATTTATGCCAAAACATCGCAAATAAATCATTGGTAATCCATTCTTTTCGTTCTAACCAGCGATCTAATGTTTTCCTATGCGCTGTCTGGACCAATTGCATACTAAATCCCTTTTTTATTCCTAAGCTTTCGGTGTCAGAAACGTTAAATAAAGAATCTTTCGCGTCATATCGTACACCAGAGTATGCTAAGACAATATCCTCATTTTTATCAAACTCTTTTCTTAAAACCTCCAAATGGTCTCTAAAATAGTAATCATCTGATGGAAGATAAGCAATATAATTATAGGTTGCTTTCGCAATTCCTTTATTCAAGGAATATCCTAACCCCTCATTTTGGGCGTTTTTCAAATATATGATTCGTTTATCTTCTAAAAAAGAAGAAACAAATCGGTCTGTATCATCTACACTACCATCATTTACAATCACCAACTCCCAATGTAAATACGTTTGTTGAAGCAAACTAAAGATAGCACGTCTAATAAAAGCCGCCTGATTATAAGTAGGCATAATAACTGAAATACCATCAACCATAATAATCTAATATAATAACATTAATACTAACATGTTACATAAATATTGATTTATCGACTATATATTTTAAACCAATGTTATTCAAAGAATGATTTATCAATCTATCATCAAAAGTTCAATTTATTACCACAAAGGTGACAAGGAAATATTGGAAATTCATTATAAGAAACTATTAACAAATGCAAAATAAGACAGATAAAAGCATCCTGCTAGCAATATTACGCCGCAATTTACACATCATTTAACGCTTCGATCAATTTTACACCTTTATTTACCTTCATTTTACCTAATAATGACTTACTTCTTTTATGTACATTAACAGAAGTGCATCCCCATATATATGCTATTTCCGAATACTTAAAATCCAGCTTTACCAAACAACAAAAATGTAGGTCATCTTCCAACAACCACTCATATTTTTTCTTTAATCTTCTCACAAAACCCATAGATACTTGATCAACTTCATTAATCAATATTTCCCATTCTTCCGAAGTCATTTTTTCTATTTTATCTGGACTATTCTTATTACTTTTACAAATCTCACATAATTTTATACAAACAGGAGTAGAAGATAAAAGAGATCTCAAATTCAACGTTCTTAGTCGTACAACTTCTAAATCCTTTTTTTGAAGTTGAATATTCAATTCATTTTGCATTTCTCTTTGTTGTTCTAATAGTTCCTTCATACAACTTTCTAATTGGCATTTCTGTTGCATATCATATTCTAAATTTTGGTAATTCCAGTTCATTTTCTTTATCTGTTCTTCTTTTTCGACTAGCTCTTTTTCTAAATCCTTTATATTACATAATAAAGACTTGGTATTACCAACCAATTCTACAACTCTTTCATTCTTTTTTTCCACTTTAATAATAAACTAACAACAAAGAAGAGCAATAAAAGTAATATTACTATTAAAGCAAAACGCAATAGGATCAAATATGATTTATAATGCTCCAGTGATTGACTATATGTAATATCTTTAAATAAAGATACTAATTGAACAGGGCGCTCTAACAGTTTTATAGAATCTTTATAAGCTACATATTTCAATTCATATTCAAGTGCCTCATCACTATCACCTAAAGCCTTTGCTACTTCGGACAATCTCATGTACGCATTTGCGATTGTATAATAATTCTCTGAATAGAGACACCGATTTAAATAAATTCTTGCTGAGTCGTATTGCCCGGACTGAGCGTATGCACTACCCAATACAAGATAACAACCTTGCCTTTGCAATGTATCCCCATCAAACCCTATACCTTTATTTGCCCAGAATATAGCATCTTGAAGTTTCCCCTGATATTCAAAAAGATAGCCCAATGATCTATAAATAATATCCTTATTATAGCGATTTTCGAAATTTTCCGCGAGCTTTAAAGCACGTTTCAAGTATCCCTCTGCAATGTCATAATACCCCTCACCATTCTCAATGTAAATATCAGCACGATTCACTAAGGATGTAGCCAAACGCAATGAATCTTTATGTGCTTCCGCTAATTCCATAACTTGTTTATAAAGAGAATCTGCGGCTTCCTGCAACCCATTTTCCCTACATAAGAATCCTAAATTACTTCGCAAAAGAATATTCAACTCATAATCTTTTGCTTTCTCAGCCAAAGGTATTGCTGTCAAAAATTCACGCACAGCTCTCTCGATATCATCTCTATCCTGAAAAAACCTTCCCCAATAATAATGTGCTTTAGCTTGCTGAAGTACATCACCGAAAGAATCAAAATAATCTACAGCTATGCGAATTAATGAATCATTTGTATGAGTAACACATTTTTCATCTGCTGCTTGAGTCAGTAGTAAAGCATACCAAGCCTTCGATAATTCCGTATCCAAACAGGAAGGAGTAATATCTTCGAGTATAGTTAATGCACTATCTACATGTCCGATCTGTATCAAGGAATCCGCACTCAATAAAGGGGAAATTGGCCTATCTGTTGTAGAAACACAAGAGATAAGTAACATGAACAATATCCACCAAAAATTTTTCATTCCTATTTGTGTGTTATTCCTATTTACAAAATCAATTGATAAATACTAATACTCCGCACATAATTTCTTATAGCGTTACATATTTACAGGCACAAAGGAAAGAAAAAGGTAATAAAAACAAGGAAATATACAAACCAATAAAGGACAAAATCTATTCATTTATCACTTTTCAGTTATCTCTTTCTCCTAACTTAAAAATGCAAACGTTGCTATGATTTTTACATCGGCTCTACCGTTCCAAACAAGTTAACTCAACTCTGAAATAAGAATTTACACAACACGTATATACACTACCGTTTTCCCAATCCCATATTTCTGAATAACTCCCTTTTCAATGAAAAGATTCAATTGCCGTATAGCCTATGTTTTATTCATTCCGGTGATAGCACAATAATCTGCCCGATTGATACAAGGATATTTCTCCCCAAAGTCCTGCAATCTTTTCAAACGAATAGATGGAGAGAACACCTCTTTGCCTGTTATAAACTCTGGCTTAACGTGTTTAACAGTAAGTGTTCGTATTTTATCTTACCGACATCTTCATCGTTCCACCCGGGTGAACAGTACATATCACCCGGGTGAACAAGTCGGTTCACCAAGGTGTAATGATCTGTTCACCCGGGTGGAACGATGAAGATACCGATAAGTTAACGCAATGATGTATATAGGATAACGTATGAGATACAGTGACTTAACATACAAACAACTGTCGGTTTTCAACAGATATAACGGCCCATATCTGATGTACTTACTATGATGCGAGAGATAGGAATGAGAGATAACCGAAAATAGGTGGTTTTTGCCATAAAAACAATGAGAGATACCTTTCCGGAAAGGTATCTCTCATTCATTACATCATTGATTATCAACAACATAAGTAGATCACAGTGAGACCGTGAGACTAAAATTATTTTTTTCTTTCTAAGAGAGTGCCAATTTACTTGGCAGAAAATACCGGAGAGCGAAAGCATAAGGATAGAAAAAGACATAGCCTGAAAGACGCGAATCTTTCAGGCTATATTCCTTTCATTTATCTACAGTGGTGACTAGCGACAATTAGTCCACCTGCCCCAGAGAGTTTCCATATTCCATTTCTCCCTGAACCACAAAAAGGATTTCTTCGGGATCATATTCTCCCATGTCGTCCTTCTTGGCTTCTTTCACGATGTAAGCTACGACCTCTTCCAAGTCGATGTTTACGTAGCCGTCGTTATCGGGCTGAGCGTCAAGAATGCCACTTTCTGAATAGTACTCGTCTATCAGATCGAGAAAATAGTACAGTTCATCATCCTCGAACTTCTCTTTCAGTTCCTGAGGCAGATAGTTCTTGATAAACTCGACGGTCTTTTCGTCATCGGCATCTTCTAATAAAAAATCATCTTCCAGTCCCATGGTTGTAAGTATTAAGTAATAAGTATTAAATATTAGACAAAGTCTAGAGAAGGTTCTTCACTTTTTCCACGAATACCGGTTTGGCGACTGCGCCTACCTGCTTGTCTACAATCTCACCATTCTTGAAGAACAAAACAGTAGGAATGTTGCGGATACCGTATTCGGCAGCCACATCGCTGTTATCATCCACATCGCATTTACCGATGATGACTTGTCCTTCAAACTCCGCAGCCAATTCTTCAATAATAGGAGCCACCATTTTACAAGGGCCACACCAGGGAGCCCAAAAATCCACCACAACAGGCTTTCCTTCTGCAAGGATTTCCTTATAGTTGCTGTCTGTAATTTCTAAAGCCATTTCTTTTTAAGTATTAAGTATTAATTATTATGTATTACTTCGTTTGTAGATTTGCGCTACAAAGATAATCAATTTATACGGAATCCAAGTTCGGGGCGCTCCTTTAAATATGTTATTAAATCTCTGCCTACCGAAAGCCTGACCGGACGGGAAATCAGATCGACCGACATACGGCTGTCCGTATCGTCCGTCACCTTGAAATAGAGTTCTGTATTACCGGGATGTTCTTTGGTCAAAGTCGCCAGCTCGGTAATAAGTCCCGAATTTAACACTGACAGAGGAATGATAATGGTGATCTTCTGCACCAGTTCTTCTTTCACATCGGGCAGAAGTTCCATTGAAGTGATCTTGACTTCCAGTTCGTCCTGCCGCCATTGCTTGGCCTGACAACGGGCTTTGATATACAGGAACGTGCCTTCATTCAGATATCCCTGATAAGTCACCCAGTCATTTCCCCAGAAAGGTATTTCCGTAGAGCCCGAATAATCTTCGATCTTGGCAATGCCATACGGATTACCATTCTTGCTGACTCCACGACGGACACTGGTCACAATGCCACCCATTGTAATCTCCCGGCCTGCCAAAGCCGCCTTATCTTCCAAATCTGCCATACGGGTATTGCAGACGTGATCCAGCACAATCGCGAACTCATCCAGCGGATGGGCGGAAAGGTAGATACCTACCAGGTCGCGTTCCTTGTTCAGACGTTCGAGGTCGCCCCAGCGCTCTACTCCCTGAGGTATTTCGGGGGTGGCGATATCGACGACATTCGCTCCGCCGAACAATGAATTGATGGCAGCTCTTTTGTCTTCCTGATAGCGGTTACCGTATCGCATTAAGGTCTCGAGGAATACTTCGCCCTTAGAGTTGACGGCAAAGTACTGCTCCCGCTTCAATTCGGGGAAACTGTCGAAACCTCCCGCCAACGCCAGACATTCCATATTCTTTTTATTGCAGGCATTCAGATTGACACGTTGTACGAAATCAAAGATACCTTTGAATGGTCCGTTGGCATTACGTTCTTCTACAATGCTTTGCACGGCAGCTTCGCCTACGCCTTTCACCGCTCCCAGTCCGAAACGGATATTACCGTCGTGGTTGACCGTAAACTTCAGGTTACTCTCATTCACATCCGGACCGAGCGTCTGGATACCCATTGCCTTGCATTCGTCCATCAGCTTCGTGATATCGGTAATGTTGGACAAACTTCGGCTCATGACAGCCGCCATGTATTCCGACGGGTAGTTCGCTTTCAGATAGGCTGTCTGATAAGCTACCCAAGAGTAGCAAGTAGCGTGCGATTTGTTGAACGCATAAGAGGCAAACTTTTCCCAGTCGGTCCAAATCTTTTCAAGTACTTTCGGGTCATGCCCGTTCTTGCGTCCGCCTTCGATAAACTTAGGCTTCATGTGATCCAGCTTATCACGCAGCTTCTTACCCATCGCTTTGCGAAGAGCATCGGACTCACCACGGGTAAAGTCCGCCAGCAGACGTGACAAAAGCATCACCTGTTCCTGATAGACCGTAATGCCATACGTATCTTTCAGATATTTCTCCATCACCGGAATGTCATATTCAATCGGCTTACGGCCATGCTTACGGTCGATGAAGTCCGGAATATAATCCATCGGACCCGGACGATAGAGGGCATTCATAGCGATCAAATCTTCGAAGGTAGAAGGCTGCAATTCGCGCAGGTACTTCTGCATTCCGGCAGATTCAAACTGGAATGTTCCGATGGTACGTCCGTCACTATATAATTTGTAAGTTGCCGGATCGGTAATATCGATCTGGTCTACGTCTATCTCCAGACTACGACTCAGACGGATATTCTCAACCGCCTCCTTAATAATAGACAATGTTTTCAATCCGAGGAAGTCCATCTTGATCAATCCGGTATCCTCGATCACCGAACCTTCATACTGGGTAACGAGCATCTTTTCGCCCGTTTCCTTATCGTCGGCCGTACTTACAGGCACCCAGTCGGTAATGTCGTCACGACAGATAATCGTACCGCAGGCATGCACACCGGTACCACGAACGTTACCTTCAAGCATTTTGGCATACTTAAGAGTGTCTCGCACCAACGGGTCGGACGATGCCTCAGCCGCTTGCAGTTCGGGGACGTATTCGATGGCATTCCGCAGGTTCAACTTCTTGTCCGGGATTTTATCCGGCACCAGCTTTGCCAGACGGTCGGACTCCGAGAGAGGAAGTTTCTGTACACGGGCAACGTCTTTGATAGCCAGTTTGGTAGCCATCGTACCATACGTGATGATATGCGCTACTTTTTCCTGACCATATTTATTGGTTACCCAGCGAAGCACTTCACCACGACCGTCGTCATCGAAGTCCACATCGATATCGGGCAACGAAATACGGTCCGGATTCAAGAAACGCTCGAACAGCAAGTCGTATTGGATAGGGTCGATCTTGGTGATACCCAGACAGTAAGCCACTGCCGAACCGGCAGCCGAACCACGTCCGGGCCCTACCGATACGCCCAGTTCCGAGCGTGCGGCATTGATAAAGTCCTGCACTATCAAGAAGTATCCAGGGAAACCCATCGTTTTCATGATGTACAACTCGAAGTTGAGCCGTTCTTTCACTTCTTCCGACAAAGGGTCGCCATATATTCTTTTCGCACCGTCAAATGCTAACTTTGCCAGATAGTCGCCTTCAAGTTTGATACGATACAGTTTCTCATATCCCCCCAGACGTTTGATCTTGGCCTGTCCTTCCTCTTCGCTCAGCACCACATTACCATTTTCGTCCTGTGTAAACTCATCGAACAGGTCTTTCTCCGTATATTTAGCACGATATCCTTCTTCTGTCCCGAAGTCTTCGGGAATAGCGAAGGTAGGCATGATAGGTGCATGGTCAATCGAATAATATTCGACTTTATCTAGAATTTCCAGCGTATTGCTTAGTGCCTCGGGAATATCTGCAAAGAGTTCATTCATCTCTTCACGGGTCTTCATCCATTCCTGTTTGGTATACAGCATACGAGTCGGGTCATCCAGGTCTTTGCCTGTACTCAGACAGATCAGACGGTCGTGCGCCTCGGCATTCTCTTCATCCACAAAATGGACGTCGTTGGTGCAGATCAGCTTGATATTATACTTCCGGGCATACTCCTGCAAGTATTTGTTCACATTTACCTGTAGCGGATAACATTCATGATTGGCACGGGGTACAGTCGCCTTATGGCGCTGCATCTCCAGATAGTAGTCATCACCAAACAGGTTCTTATACCATTGGATCGCTTCTTCGGCTTCGGCAAACTGCCCTGCGGTAATACGCTTCGGCACCTCGCCACCCAGACACGCCGAGCAGACAATCAGACCTTCGTGATACTTCTCCAGCTCACTGCGGTCGGTACGCGGACGCATATAGTACCCGCGCGTCCACGCGTGCGATACTAATTTAATAAGGTTATGATAACCTTTCTCATTCTTGGCAAGTACAATCAGGTGATAACCGCTTTGGTCCGGCTTCCCTTCTTTCAAGTCCATCGTACGGCGGGCGACGTACATCTCACAACCGATAATCGGTTTAAAGAGCTTGTTCTCCGCCTCCACGATCTTCGCCTTGCAGGCAGCTATCTCCGCCTCCTTATCCTCACACTCCACTGTGCCGGCTTCAATCCCTGCAATCCGCTTCTTCAGATCCTTGATTTCCCCTTTCGGACCGCTATTCTTCTTATTGACATAGTTCGTAAATTCCTTGATGCCGAACATATTTCCATGATCGGTCACGGCAATACCCTTCATCCCATTTTTCATGGCTTTATCTACCAGACGGGCGACACTTGCCTGACCATCCAGTAGAGAATATTGCGTATGAACGTGTAAATGAACGAAATCCTGCATAATGATAAGTAGTTAATTTGAAGGCATAAAATTACTACCTCCCGCGTTATAAACAAAAATAATCCTCAAAAAGTTATCAACACTCGCATTTCTCTGCTCATTTACTTGCTGTTTTTTTAAAATAAGTATATTTTTGCACACAATATCATTAAACAGCATTCATGGGCCGACTAAAGAAATTAAAAAAGATACGTATTCACCGCGAAGGAACACATATATTATGGGCTAGCTTTTTGCTATTGCTACTGATCAATGCGGCTCTTTACTGGGGAATAGATTGCAAAATTCCTTTTTATGTGGTAGCAGTAGCCAGTATTGCAGTATATCTGCTGATGGTTAACTTCTTCCGCTGTCCGATTCGACTTTTCGGGAAGGATACGGAGAAAATAGTCGTTGCTCCTGCCGACGGCAAAATCGTAGTCATTGAAGAAGTAGACGAAAACGAATATTTTCATGACCGTCGACTGATGATCTCTATCTTCATGAGCATCGTAAACGTACATGCGAACTGGTACCCGGTGGACGGCACTATTAAAAAAGTAGCCCACCACAACGGTAATTTCATGAAAGCATGGCTGCCCAAAGCAAGTACGGAGAACGAACGCTCTACAGTAGTTATAGAAACTCCGGAAGGAGTGGAAGTGCTGACCCGACAAATTGCGGGAGCCGTGGCACGCCGCATTGTCACCTACGCTGAAGTAGGAGAAGAATGCTATATCGACGAACACATGGGGTTCATCAAATTCGGTTCCCGTGTGGATGTATATCTGCCCCTCGGCACGGAAGTCTGTGTCAACATGGGACAACTAACGACCGGTAACCAAACGGTTATCGCCAAACTTAAATAATTCGGTCACAATGACAAATGTTATAAAGAACAATATTCCGAATACAGTAACCTGCCTGAACCTTTTCTCCGGTTGTATCGCTTGTGTCATGGCTTTCGAAGCCCGATATGACCTGGCACTGCTTTTTATTATTCTGAGCGCTGTCTTCGATTTCTTCGACGGCATGCTGGCTCGTGTTCTGAATGCACACTCAATCATCGGAAAAGACTTGGATTCACTTGCTGATGATGTAAGTTTCGGTGTGGCCCCTTCGCTGATTGTATTCTCCTTATTAAAAGAGATGTACTATCCGGCAAGTATGGAATTCATAGCTCCTTACCTGCCTTATGCAGCCTTCCTGATTTCCGTATTCTCAGCGTTGCGACTGGCAAAGTTCAACAATGATACCCGCCAGACCAGTTCTTTCATTGGCCTCCCTGTTCCGGCAAACGCTTTGTTCTGGGGTTCTTTCGTCGTGGGAGCACATGACTTCTTGGTCTCCGAAAACTGCCATCCTGTCTACATTCTTCTATTGGTTTGTCTGTTTTCATGGTTACTGGTGTCAGAGATACCGATGTTCTCGCTGAAGTTTAAGAATCTTTCATGGAGTACTAATAAAATCAGTTTCATTTTCTTGATTGTATGTATCCCATTCCTCATTTTCTTGGGTATTAGCAGCTTCGCAGCAATCATTGTCTGGTATATTTTACTTTCACTTTTTACAAGAAAAAGTAAATAAACAATCTCTTGGCACGTTTGTTGTACTATGAGTTTCATCGAAGTTACAACATAAAATCATCGCCCAATGCATATATTTTTATTTTTACTTCTTTTTCTGGCTGCCATTGTCATATTTGGCCTTTCGATTGTCGGATTTATATTAAGAGCCATCTTCGGGCTTGGTCGTGGTTCGTCTTCCCGGACGAAGCAGACGGATAGTGGACAAAACAACCAGCAGCAAAGCCGTCCCGGCTACACTCAGAACATCGATAACCGTACAGATAACGAAGAAGAAATTTTCTCTGAAAACAGACCGAGAACCAAACATAAGAAAATATTCACTCAGGATGATGGTGAATACGTGGATTTTGAGGAAGTAAAATAATGCAATTTATTTTCTTCGGGATGCGAAGAATTCCTTCATCAGTGCAGCACATTCGTCTGCAAGGATACCTTTTACAACTACCGTTTTAGGATGCAGCGCTTGTGCCGCATATCGCTGATACCCGCGTTTATCATCTTCCGCACCAAAAACAAGTTTTCCCGTTTGTGCCCAGGCAATAGCACCGGCACACATCACACAGGGCTCTACGGTGACATACAGTGTACATTCGTTCAGGTACTTTCCGCCAAGCACATTGGCCGCAGCAGTAATAACCTGCATTTCGGCATGGGCTGTCACATCATTCAATGTTTCTGTCAGGTTATGGGCACGGGCAATGATTCGCTCTTTACAGACAACCACTGCCCCTACAGGAACTTCTCCCCGCTCTGCAGCCTTGCCTGCCTCTATCAATGCCTGTTTCATGAAATAAGTATCGTCCAGTGTCATAATCAGCGTCTCATATCATGTTCTCCGAAGAGGGTAGGATAATCTTCTTCCATATTTTTATGGATAAACATAAGAATCGTTTCACGAAGCCAGCGCGACTTATTCGTTATCTTATATTTTTCCAGATAACGATCGACAATCAGCTGCTCGTCTTCGCTTAACAAAATGCTCATTCGCCGTTCCCGTTTGGTATACTCAGCATGCATTTTCAGGCACTTTTTGCTCCTTTTTCTCATATCTTCTGCAAAATTACTTTTACTTCTGTAAAAACAAAGAATAAAAGCTGTAAATTTGCAAAAAAAGATGGCTGAACACAATGAATTAGGGAAAGCAGGGGAAAATGCCGCAGTAGCCTATCTCGAAGAACATGGTTATCTTATCCGCCACAGGAACTGGAGAAAGGGACACTTTGAGCTGGATATCGTAGCTGCTAAAAAGAATGAACTGGTGATAGTAGAAGTAAAAACACGCAGTAATACTCTGTTTGCCCAACCGGAAGAGGCGGTAGATTTACCAAAGATTAAACGAACGGTGCGTGCAGCAGACACCTACATGAAACTGTTTCAAATAGATATTCCGGTACGCTTTGATATTATAACTGTAATCGGTGAGAACGGAGATTTCAGAATAGACCATATAAAGGAAGCTTTTTATCCTCCTTTATTTTAATATAGAACAAGTATTTTAATAAAGAGCAAAAACATAGAATTGAAAGACTTATGAATGTAGAAACTATCAGGGAGTACTGTTTAAGCAAAAAAGGGGCAACCGAATCATTTCCATTCGATGACGTATCACTTGTAATAAAGGTGATGAATAAAATGTTTGCCCTCATCGACTTGGAAGGAGCAAACTCTATCGCACTGAAATGTGACCCGGAACGTGCCATCGAATTGCGTGACTATTATACAAGTATCGAAGGTGCCAGCCATTTCAACAAGAAATACTGGAATAGAATCAACTTCGGTATGGATGCGGATGACAAACTTATCAAAGAACTCGTTGATCATTCTTATGAAGAGGTCATCAAAAAATTCACTAAAAAACTGCGTGCTGAATATGATGCCCTCCCTTGATACACTATTTCCTGTTCCATTGATTCATATCAGTGAGACAAACTCTACAAACAGCTATCTGCAGACTCTTTGTTCCAAACAGCAGGAAGTTGCAGAATTCACGACGGTAGTTGCCGACTTCCAGACATCCGGACGTGGACAACGTGGCAATTCGTGGGAGTCTGAGCCCGGGAAAAATCTTCTTTTCAGTTTTGTTCTTTTTCCAGAGTTTCTGGAAGCGCGCCGGCAGTTTTTAATTTCCCAAGTTATGTCGCTGGCTATTAAAGAGGAACTGGATAGCTATACGGACGATATTTCCATCAAATGGCCGAATGACATTTACTGGAAAAATAAAAAAATATGTGGCATGCTGATCGAAAATGATCTGATGGGACGTACTATCAGACAAAGCATTTCCGGCATCGGAATCAACGTGAACCAGGAAGCATTCCACAGTTCAGCCCCAAACCCGGTTTCGCTTCAACAAATCACAGGAAAACAATATGAAATTTTCGGGATTCTCAGAAATATCATGCTCCGCGTTCAATCTTATTATGAATTACTCCGAAACGATGATACTGAATTTATAGCCAACCGATATGAAAAAGCGCTTTTCAGAAAAGAAGGGATGCATCGGTATAAAGACCCTGATGGAGAATTCTTTGCGAGAATTGTTTGTGTAGAGCCCGAAGGAAGACTCATACTGGAAGACGAAACGCTGAGAAAAAGAGGCTATATGTTTAAAGAGGTAGAATATTTATTGATATAATACATACATCCTAAAGAAGAAAACATTACCTTTGAGTTTGCTATATAAAAAACACCTTTAATTTTATGAAGAAAATACAGTATGTCAAGTTACTTGGTCTTTTGACCGTTTTATTACTCCTCAACATATCATGTAAAGATGATGACACTCTACTGCGAGGTAGTGGAATTACAGAACAAAACTGGTCTACTAACCAAACATATTTTGCCTCAGCAGAGCAAACCCTCACTTTTACTTTCACAACTCTGTCCAGCTGGACTGCTCAAAACAGTTCTGCCGCATTATTATCATTAGATAATGATGCAGGAAACTCCGGGAAAAACACCATAAAAATTACGGTACACAAGTCTTCTCAGGAACAAGGTACCATTACGATTAAAGTAAATGGATATTCCTCTACCAGCAATATAAAAATCCAGTTGAGTAATGATAATGTAGAAGGATACGAAATCAACTATAGCGTAGATCAATATTTGAAGGAAAAATACTTGTGGAATGATGATTATAAATTACTAACTCCCAATTTCAAGCAAGCTTATGATGACTTTTTAAGAAACACATTGCTAAGCATGACTACTAATACATTGGACAAAAAACGCAATAGTAATGGTACCTATTCATTATTTTCATTTATCCAAAAGCTAGATCCGGATTTACAATCTTCCCGAAGTGCCAAGGAGAAAAAAAACTTAGAGTATAATTATGGGTTCGTAAACTTTGTAGCCGTTCAAACCCGTAATACTTCCAATATTGTTTTTGTCATACAAGGAGTACATAAAGGATCATCTGCCGATAAAGCAGGGCTAAAACGTGGAATGGAAATAGCCGAAATAAACAATCAAAAGATAACAACGTCTAATGTGCAAACGTATTACTCTAAATTGATGCAGCCGTCCTCTCCAACTTCTATAGAAGTTAAAGACAAAGATGGAAAAGTATATACAATAGACTCCGGACCTATTTATGTAAATCCAATCATTCATCACCAAGTCAACGGACAGACCGGTTATTTGGTATATTCGGCCTTTGAATCCGGCTTTGATCAGGAACTATTCGATGTATTCAAAGAATTTAAAAACCAAGGTATAGAAGAGTTAATTCTAGATCTCCGTTACAACGGAGGAGGAGATGTTACATCAGCCAATCTCATATCCAGTTGCATCGCCGGAGATTTTTGCATTGGAAAGACATTCGCTTCATACCGATATAATGATGGGCGCATGAAAGCCCTTAACAATCAACGTCCTATTCAAAAATTTGTATATTCTCTGTATGACAATTTAAATACTTCTCTCTCTGACGGAGGTTTAAATCTACGGAAAATCTACTGCCTTGTTACCGACGACTCTGCATCTGCAAGTGAATTAGTAATCAATGCACTGAGAGGAATTGATATCGAAGTTGTTCTAATCGGCACTACTACACATGGGAAAAACGTAGGAATGGAAGGAGTAGAACTGACTGTTGATACAGACAAATATCTGCTTTTCCCTATAACTTTCCAGGCATACAATGCTAAAGGCTTTGGAGACTTTGAGAACGGTTTTACACCTGACTACGAAATAAATGAAAATAAGCCTAACGGAGAATATTTCGAAGGGTATGGAGACTTTGGTACAGAAAGTGATCCTTTATATGCCAAAGCAATCAGTTTGATTTCAGGAACGGACTTAGTAACCACTACCCCTACAAGGGCAGCAAATCAAGCTAAAGAACAAGCACAAATAATAGCTACACCTAATTTGAACCGCATCGGTATGATAAAATAAGATTGCATACATTGTTATTATAGAGAAAGAGGTGAACCGCTCAGCGATTCACCTCTTTCTCTATCAACAAGATCTTATCTAATGTCTTTTTAGCCTCCGTCGATGGAAACCTCAACACTACTTTCTGCAAGGAACTTCGTGCTTTTTCATATCCGGTAGCAAACAGTTTCGACAACCCATCCCGATAACGTGCATACTGCATCTTCGTCGGCGAAGAAATCTTTCTGTAATCACTCTCCAGTTTTTTCTTCTCTCTCTCCGCCATCAAATAATAATAATTGCCGAGAAAAATGTTGGCTGCCAGATTATCAGTATCCAACCTCAATATATTCTCATACAGACGCAACGCATCCTTCTCCTGCCCACGACATACCTGCATTTCGGCAACGGCTTCCAGATAATCTACATTATCAGGGGTCTTCTGCGACAGCTCTTTATAAAACAAAAAGGCTTTATCATAATTCCGATTCTTCTTATAGGCAAGAGCTAACTCATTAGAGAGTTTCGAGCTAATATCACTGCTCTTATCTATACTCGTCCAATAGAACATTTCCGATCGGTCTATATTCAGACTGATAGCCTGGCGGAAATAGCTAACCGCCTGTCCATGCTGACCAGCTTCAATAGCCGCCGAAACTTTATGCAACATCTCATCGACCGTCTGTGCATTCAGCATCAGCGGCAACGAAAACAAAGAAAAAAGAAGAATAGTTAAGGCTTTCATAATCAGTTACATTGTTTCTAGTTCGTGACACGCAAATATACAATAAAAAAATAAAAGATGTACCTTTGTCCGCAAAAAGAACAATCTATTTAACAAAAGTGTTTCTACAAGATGATAAAGAAGAAAACTACCTCCGAAAACAGACGAATATTACAGATTGCCGTACCATCGATTATTTCGAATATTACTGTACCATTGCTGGGACTTATCGATGTCACTATCGTGGGGCATCTCGGTTCTCCGGCATACATCGGAGCGATTGCCGTGGGAGGAATGTTATTCAATATCATCTATTGGATCTTTGGGTTTCTGCGCATGGGAACAAGCGGTATGACTTCACAAGCATACGGCCAGCATGACTTAAACGAGATCAACCGGCTACTGATACGCTCTGTTGGTGTCGGACTATTTATTGCTGTCTGCTTGCTGATTCTCCAATACCCCATTCTTCATCTGGCATTTACGCTTATACAAACTACGGAAGAAGTCAAGCAACTGGCAATGACCTATTTCTATATCTGCATTTGGGGAGCTCCGGCAATGCTGGGCCTTTACGGATTTGCAGGCTGGTTTATCGGAATGCAAAACTCACGTTTCCCGATGTATATTGCCATTACACAGAATATAGTCAATATCATTGCCAGTCTGTCTTTTGTCTACCTTCTGGATATGAAAGTGGCAGGAGTGGCTACCGGGACTCTTATCGCACAGTATGCAGGCTTTTTTATGGCCATACTATTATATATGCGTTATTACAGTACCCTCAGAAAACGTATCATATGGAAAGACATCATACAAAAGCAGGCGATGTACCGTTTCTTCCGAGTAAACCGTGATATATTCTTCCGTACTCTCTGTCTGGTGATTGTGACAATGTTCTTCACGTCGGCTGGAGCGGCACAAGGAGAAGTCGTACTGGCAGTAAACACACTACTGATGCAGCTGTTCACGCTTTTCTCTTATATCATGGACGGCTTTGCTTATGCAGGAGAAGCATTGGCCGGACGCTATATCGGTGCACGAAATCAAACGGCTCTCCACAATACAGTAAACCATCTCTTCTATTGGGGCATCGGACTATCTGCTGCATTCACCCTTTTATACGCAACAGGCGGAAAAGGGTTTCTCGGGTTACTGACAAATGATATTTCAGTAATCAATGCCTCGGATACTTATTTTTATTGGGCACTTGCTATTCCATTGGCAGGTTTCTCCGCTTTTTTATGGGACGGGGTATTCATTGGCGCCACTGCAACCCGGCAGATGCTTTATTCAATGCTAGTTGCTTCCGTCAGCTTTTTTATTATCTACTACGCTTTCCACAATCTTTTGGGAAACCATGCTTTATGGCTGGCTTTCATCACTTACCTGTCATTGAGGGGAATCGTACAAACCTTCATTGGAAGAGAAATTGTGAAGAAAGCGATATGAAAGTTATCGCACAACTATGAGGTCTATCCAACAAATTATCTCTATATTTGCAGTAAACTAAATGTAAAAAGATTATGGCAAAGTATAAAAGAATTCTGCTGAAGCTCAGTGGAGAAAGCCTGATGGGGGAAAAACAATACGGCATTGACGAAAAAAGACTGGCGGAATATGCCGCACAAATCAAGGAAATCCATGAACAGGGAGTACAAATTGGTATCGTTATCGGCGGCGGAAATATCTTCCGTGGATTAAGTGGGGCTAACAAAGGCTTCGACCGTGTGAAAGGTGACCAGATGGGTATGCTGGCAACTGTTATCAACAGCCTTGCACTCAGTTCTGCATTAGTAGCAGCCGGAGTGAAAGCCCGTGTACTTACAGCAGTCCGTATGGAACCAATCGGTGAATTTTACAGTAAATGGAAAGCAATCGAATGTATGGAAAACGGTGAAATCGTTATCATGTCCGGCGGTACGGGAAATCCTTTCTTTACTACAGACACCGGCTCTTCATTACGAGGAATAGAAATCGAAGCGGACGTTATGCTGAAAGGTACCCGTGTAGATGGCATTTATACTGCCGACCCCGAGAAAGACCGCACTGCAACCAAATTCAGCGACATCACCTATGATGAAGTTCTGAAACGTGGTCTGAAAGTAATGGACCTGACCGCTACTTGCATGTGCAAAGAAAATAATCTGCCGATTGTCGTTTTTGACATGGATACGGTAGGTAACCTGAAAAAAGTAATCAGCGGAGAAGAAATCGGAACAGTAGTGCACAACTAAGCTCTGACTCCGTCATACGCATACATACCTTTGTCAGAAATATATCGTTAAACCTCTTTCTGACAGATTACATAGTTCGGCATTGATTTTCGTCTTTGAAAATTAATGCCGAACTATAATTATATACAGTACACTTTCGAACCAATAAGTATCCATATACACATAACAACCGCATTCTATCCATTGCGACAGTTCCCCATAAGCTATCAGACAGAGACGTTTTGCGAATAATATCACATTTTCTCCCGAATAAAAAATCTGCTATTAGTAGACAGACATTCTTTTCACATACATATCATTTCCTTTGCTGCACCTATATGTAAACAATAAAATTAGCATAATTAGATCAAATATGTATCTATTTTATTTGCATATAGAAAACAAAATATTATATTTGCGATGTTATTTAACCTGATAAGAATAAACACCTTTAGCAATATATCATATGAAACACGCCAAAATCAAAAGAAAAAAATGCAGCAGATATGTAATAATGACATATATCTGCCTGTTTTCATTTAGTCATGCTATTCATGGAAACCCTTGTTTAGAAACTGGCGCGGACCATCCTTTCAAAAAAGGGGCAATTGCCATATGGATGTTCTCTGATTTAAATGATGCCACGCAAGAAAACAGCAGACTCAAAAAGAATGGAAACATTTCCTTCATTACCTTGCAAGGGGAAGAAGCCGATGCTTCCAAAATCCGGGGAGGGGATGGAGTAGTAGCAAAATTCAATGGTAGTTGTCTGATTGCAGGACAGGGAGCAGACAATGAGCTGAACTTCAACGGCAAATTTCTATCTATTTTGGCCAGAGTAAAAGCAAATCACATCACCGGCTACACCCCTATCCTAACAAAAGCAGGTAATGACCAAAGCCTCGCCTACAATGTAGCTTTCAATCCCCAAGGAAAAGACATTTATCTGGAAATATTATTGGGGAGTGATGATATCGCGGGAGCACACCTTTTAAAATATAAAATGCCCAAAGAGGAACTTACGCTATGGCACGATATCATTTTCCGTTTCAATGGAGAAATTTCAGAGTTGTATGTGGACGGACAGCTCCGGGATGATGAAATAACAGTAGGCGATATTCGCGACTGGAACCGACGTCCGCTAATGATTGGTGGTCAGTACAGGGATGGAGAAGGATACTCCGACAGTTTCAATGCTTCACCAGAATTTGTTTTCGACGGCTTAATCGATCACATCGGATTGTGGGATCGATATCTGTCCGACAAGGAGATCATGCAACTTTCAGGAGTACAGAATCTGAAGGATGGGCGACCTGAATATTATACAGAAGCTTATCGCCCACAGTTTCATTTCTCTGCCAAAAAGAACTGGCTGAATGACCCTAACGGTTTGGTTTATTACGACGGAGTATATCACATGTTCTTCCAATATATGCCGCCGCACCGCCCCGGAGCCTACAAAGACTGGGGGCATGCCATTAGCAGAGACTTGATTCATTGGGAACAGATTCCAAATCACATTACTCCGCATAAGGTGTGGGCAGGCTGCTGGTCCGGCTCTGCAGTAGTAGATGAACACAATGTAACCGGCTTCCAAAACGGAGATGAAAAACCGATCATCGCATTCATTACCAATGGTGGACATCCTAATGATGGCTTAGGGCCGATGTGTACTCAATGTATCGCCTATAGTACGGATGCCGGCAAAACCTTCACTTACTATGATAAGAACCCTGTCATACGAAACATTCACAATGCCAACCGTGACCCCAAAGTGGTATGGGACGCGAACTCCAAACAATGGATAATGTCTCTTTATATGGATAAAGAATGTGAATTCGGTCTGTTTGCTTCCAACAATCTAAAAGATTGGAGACAACTGTCGACTCTGACTCTCGACGGGGTAACAGAATGTCCCGGATTTCTACCTGTCCCGGCCGACGGAGACAATAACAATATCAAATGGCTATTCTTTGGTGCTAATGGCAAATATAAAATCGGTTCGTTCGACGGTACCCACTTCCAACCAGAAACAGAAATACTGGAAGGAGATTTTGGCAAGAACTTCTATGCAGCGATGACATGGAGTAATGTCCCCGACGGCAGATGTCTGCATTTAGCGTGGATGCCTACACGACGCTATCCGGACATGCCGTTTGAGCAACAAATGAACTTCCCGACAGAACTGACTCTGCGCACTACGCCAAATGGATTGAGAGTATACAGAATCCCTGTCCGGGAAATCAGTAATCTCTATGACCGACATGATAGATGGAAGAATAAAACGATTACGCCCGGTAATAATATATTAAGCAAATTGAAAGGCGACTTATACGATATGCAATTCGAATTCGACATGACTCAATCTTCTTCTTTCACGATTGGTATTCGTGGCGCTAACATATGCTATAATGCTGATAAACAAGAAATTTCCTGTAACGGACCGACAGTGGACAATAAATGGGCAGATTTAGGCAGAGCCACATTAAAGAGTATCGACGGCAAGGTAAAACTGCGTATCTTAGTAGATCGGACAAGCATTGAGATCTTCGGCAATGACGGTGAAATAGTCATTACCTCTAACTTTATGCCCGATTTGCTCCATCGGTCTTATTCTCTCTCCACAGATAAACAAATTAAGATAATATCAGCCGATATCCATTCTTTAAAATCAATCTGGAACATCAATTAATGCCCATAAAATCAATACAAAACTAATTATCACATCATCATGGAAAACAAATTAAACATAAACAAGATCATTCCTATCATGCTTGCCTTCTTCACGATGGGGTTTGTAGACTTAGTAGGAATAGCGACCAATCACGTAAAAGAAGACTTTACGCTATCCGATACAGTAGCCAACACTTTTTCGGTCACGGTATTTCTTTGGTTTCTGATATTCTCGGTACCTACAAGTATGCTGATGAACAGGATAGGAAGAAAGAAAACTGTCCTTCTAAGCATGACTCTGACACTTGCCGGACTTGTTATCCCCAACTTAATTTACGATAGTATCAGCATGTTCGTTGCCTTTTCTTTTATAGGAATCGGAAATACAATCATGCAGGTATCCCTCAATCCTCTATTAGCCAATATGGTAAATCCGGAGAAGCAATCCAGCTTTCTCACATTAGGGCAATTCGTTAAGGCCATAGCCTCCGCCATCGCACCGATTCTTGCAGCCAAAGCGGCCATCTACTATGGGAACTGGAAATTACTCTTTGTCGTATTTGCCATAGTAGATATTATTGCTATCATTTATCTGATGAGTACTCCGATCAAAGAATCGACGGAAAAGAAACAATCTTCTTCGTTCCGCGAATGCATCGGTCTGCTAGGTAACATCATTATCGTTCTATTTTTCCTCGGAATCCTCGTTCATGTAGGCATAGATGTAGGAGTTAACATTACAGCTCCCAAACTCCTACAAGAAAGAGCAGGTATCTCACTCTCAGAAGCCGGATATGTAATCAGCCTATATTTCTTCTTACGTACCATCGGCTGCTTCTCCGGAACATTTATTCTGGCATGGTTCTCACCTGTCAAGTTTTTCACAATCAGTGTATCCATGATTATGGCAGGTATCATAGGACTATACTTTAGCCAAAGCTTGCTTGCCATTTATATATGTATAGGACTCATTGGTTTCGGTAACTCCAATATATTCCCTATTATTTTCTCAAGTGCACTAAGCTATATGCCGACCCGGCATAATGAAATCTCCGGATTAATGATCATGGGAATCATAGGAGGTGCCATCTTCCCTGTTTTGATGGGAGTTGCCTCCGACACAATGGGAGGACAAACTGGTGCGGTGATCGTATTAACGATTTGCGCATGCTACTTGTTATTCCTGATGACCAAAATGAAAAAGATTAACCACATTTAAAAAAGAAAATATGCACTTTATAGGAATTGATATAGGAACAAGCTCTATCTGCGGAGTCGTTTATCATCCGTCCACTCAAAGCGTCATCTCCGTCACTAAAGAAAACTGTGCCAACATCTCTTCGCCCGATAATTGGGAGAAAAAGCAGGATGCAGACATTATTATAAATATTGTATGGGATATAGTCCGCGAATTCCAGACCCGATATAAAGATATTGGAGGAATAGGAATCACTGGCCAGATGCATGGCATAGTATATACTGACGTTCAAGGAAATGCAGTAAGCCCGTTATACACCTGGCAAGACGGCAGAGGAAATCTCCGTTACAAGGACAACCTGAATTATGCCACTCATCTGAAAAATATCACAGGCTATCCGGCAGCAAGCGGATACGGACTGGTTACTCACTATTATAATATACAAAACGGACTGGTCCCGGCAGATGCTTTCAAACTTTGTACAATTATGGATTATGCCGTAATGAAACTCTCCGGAAACAACACTCCGTTGATAGACCCCTCCAATGCTGCCAGTCTGGGGATTTTCGACAAGGAGAAGCTCATTTTCGACACAGAAGCTATACAGAAAGCAGGCATTGAACCAACAATATTACCGGAAATCATGCCATCGGCCTCCATAGCCGGTTACTTTGAAAAGATACCGGTGTATGCTGCTATCGGTGACAATCAGGCTAGCTTTTTGGGTTCAGTACGCGATAAAGATCACTCTATTCACATCACCGTAGGAACCAGCAGTCAGATTTCTATCTATACCGACCGATATATGGAAATTGATTCACTGGATACCCGCCCCTTGCCCGGTGGCGGATACCTTTTGGTGGGAGCTGCCTTATGTGGAGGATATGCCTATGCTCTTTTAAGAAAGTTTTTCAATGATACTTTAAAACTTTTCACTGAAAAAGAACTGTCTAATGCCGACCTCTATAAAATAATGACATCCATACCCTACCCCAAAAATACAAAGGGCAATCTAATCGTTGACACTCTTTTTGACGGTACGCGTTCAAATCCAAATGAAAGAGGGAAGATCACTCATATATCCACCTCCAACTTTACCCCGGAAAATCTAATTATCGGATTTGTTCAAGGAATCAGTGAGGGACTTTATCATTACTTTCAGCTACTGCCAGAATTTCTCAAAACCAATAAAACAAGTCTGGTAGGGTCCGGTAACGGAATCAAAAAGAATCCACTGCTGCATAAAGCACTCGAAGAACGTTTCGGGCATCCGGTACAATTATCCCATATTCAGGAAGAAGCGGCTTTCGGAGCTTGTATTAACCTCAAAAATCAGAAATGAATGAGAACTACTCTATTTTATATATGCAGTCTTGCGACAATACTGTCAGTCTACTCCTGCAAGGAACCTATTTATTCTTCAGGTAAAAATCCGATTACCTTGGAATCACTGATGGAAGAAATGGTTTCCGTAGAAGCCGAACCTTGTTTTCCTGTCCCGTTTTTTACGACCAAACACGTATCCAGTTATGATCGCAGGTCAGTGATACCGGGCACACCTTCTTGGCATGCCAACCGTGACAATACAGGATTCGTCCGTTACGAAGCCAACAACGGACGGGTAGAAAAAGTATTATTCGATGAAAAAGGTCCCGGCGTACTTACCCGAATACTGACTACCGGCGGTTCCGACGGCGCCAATCTCCGCATCTATTTTGACGGAGAAAAGGAAGCCAGTATCCTTCTTCCCGCTTATGACATTTCTTTATTTCCGCTAGATATCCCTGAAGGGCTATTGTACAAGCACGAACACTATTCTACCACACAAGGAAGCAGTTTCTACTATCCCCTCCCTTATGCGCAAAGCTGTAAGATAACGGTAGATAATGTAGACCGTGATTACTTTTTTCATACTTCTTGCCGCACATATCCTAAAGGGACCAAAGTTCAGACTTTTACTCTCAAAGATGGAGAAGCATTGCAAGATAAAGCGCAAAAACTTAGCGAGCAACTCATGTACCCCAAAACATATACTGAAAACCCTGAAACAAAAGAGGCCAGACTGACCGCCCGGTCGTCTTTAAGGATGAAACTTCCTGACGGAGAGAAAGCGATCCGAAGCCTTTCGATCCACGTATCGGAGATTGATTCCGCCTGCTACGCTTCATTCATGCGCAATTTGATAGTCAAAATCTCATTCGACGGTGTTCAAACAGTTTGTGTACCATTAAGTGACCTGACAGGAGCCGGTATGGGAGCACCCGCAGTCCGCAGCTATTACCTGGAAGCGGATGGAAAAGGACATTCGAAACTACGTTTTGTCATGCCCTACCAACGGGAGGCGCATATAGAGGTCGAAAACATTTCCGAAAACTCTGCCGATATTAAAATAGAAGCCTGTATTTCTACCTGGAAGTGGTATGCCAATACCCTATATTTCCATGCCGGATGGAAACAGGAAAACGGATTGGAGACTAACCGCGGTTTGGATTACAATATGGGAACTTTGCAAGGAAGGGGTATTTTTAAAGGTGATATGCTCTCTTTGTATAACCACTGCCCACGCTGGTATGGCGAAGGTGACGAACATATCTGGATCGATCACGAAGAGTTTCCTTCTCACTTCGGTTGTGGCACAGAAGATTACTATAATACAACTTTCGCGCCCATTCATCCCTATTTTAATCCCTTCGGCGGTGCCCCCCGGGAAGATGATGAGGCTTCGAGAGGCTACAACACCTTTGTCCGCACACGAAATCTAGACATTGTACCTTTCAACGAACGTTTGCAATTCGATTTTGAGCTGATCAGCTGGGACGGCGGACAGGTAGATTATGCCTCCACCTTATTCTGGTATGGTGATTTAAAGACAAAAATGACGAATATCTCTGATAGCAAAGAAGCTTTATATGCCCTTCCTCCCGCCATCTATACAGAAAAATAAGTAATACATAGTTAAGGATTCACCTTTCACACCCGTTTATCCATCAATGTTTGATGGTGAAGGGGCTCCCTTCACCATCCCTGTCACTATCTCTCCACAGGAACCGATATATTTCTTTTCGGGCAGATTCGTACTTAAACTACAAATCTGCCCAACTTTTATTGAAGATAACGACATAACAAGTATAAACAAACACAACGCTTATCATTCCCAAGTATGCTAATATTTGCCGTCTGATGTATTAATAGATAAGTTCTGTTTTATTGATGCTAAAGTTACTATGATCCAAGAGTAAACTTGCCAACCATCCGATACAATCTATAAACGCAAGCTTTGTTTTTATAAATGAAGGTTTCATTTATATAATTGCAAGCTTTGTTTTTATAATCAAAGCTTGCAATTATAGATTACATGGTATCAAAAACAAATTTACTATCAGAGATTAATAAGTTTATAAGGCAATATGAGTAACTTTTCTATTAATAAAGGAGAACCGAACTAATGTAGAATGGTGAAAGAATGCCCTTCACCCTCTATCACCTATGAATAGGGCGAAGTGAAGGTTGAAGGGCACTTATGTAAATACAACTTTATTCTGTCAAAAGAGATAAACGGACATTTTTAACTTCCATATTTTCATAGTGGAATTGCAAACGTTCTACAGCTAACTTCTCACGATAGGAGACCATCGTACGCTTTCCGGCTATCTCCGTATCCACCAAAGAGCCATCAAACTTATCGGACGTTTTCACTACCATACGTACAGTAAACGTTTTGTCTGTATCTATCAGATTTTCAATTGCATAATTTCGACCTTGTTGCGGAGCACCTCCTTCACGCAAAGAGCGTTCACGACTGTCTTTATCACCGACAAAAGCATATTGTGCACGCTTCTCTCCGCTATCCAACTTCCATTCGCACGCATCTTGCGTTCCTTTATCGGCAGAAGGCAATAAGTTGACAGTCAATTTGCCGTCAGGGCCGACAGGCGTAACCTCGAAAGTCAACAAGAAAGAGCCGGACGGTATCTTTTCAATCTTATCAGAACTGCCCGACAGTGTAATGGCATCCGGCGAAACGGCAGGCACTAACTCATCCATCCACTTCGTACCAATGCGTCCTTTCGGCAACTGTACCATTTCGTGAATTACCAGCGGGCCTCCCCAAGCTTTCATCCACATCCAACCTGCCATAACAAAACGATTGTTTGAGATCTCAGTTATAGTAGGAACACAAGAACCGTTATAAAAATCGAGTCCTTCCGCCACAACATCCTGATATACGGAATCCGGCTGAACGGTCTCTTTAGCCCACAGACGTGTAAAACCACCAATAATATAATCATAATCTCCCCAATGGAAGAAGAAAGTACAATCACCACCCAAAGGAAAATTTTCGTCCAGACAGTGCCAGCCACCACTGACTGAATCAGAAGCCCACGTACCACGAGCTCCATAATTAGCCAGCATTTTCAAATCTCCTTTCGGATCGACATAGATACTTGGATTCTCACAGGGATGAAATAAAATGCCTGTCTTACGAAAATGGATACCATCATCGCTGACCGAATAAGAAGAACCGGCAGCCACGCCGGACATCTGATGACGGTTGAAAGACCCTGTATATCCATGTTTATCCAAGTACTCATACAATTCAGGAAGAGTAGTCTGCTCACGCGGATAAATGCGGGTAGTATGATAACCATAACTGATACAAAGCTGATTGTTGAAAATAAAAGGAGTACCGGTGCCGAACGTTTCCCATTGTTCTTCGATAGGAACGGCTGCTTCATGCTCGGTCCAATGACGAAAATCTTTTGTAGAAAGGTGTTCAAAATAATGTCCTCCGCGACCGAATTTACTTTGGTGTCCACGACGATCGTACAAGTAAAAAAGATGATAGGTTCCGTCGTGATAAAGACTGACCACATCTCCTACCCACGCATTATGTCCGGTCGGAGTCCAGAATTGTACTTGTGGTTGTAATCCGACTGTAGCTCCTTCCGCGCGTTCGGGGTGTAGAGAAGGATAATAGATAGCTGCTTGTGACACAAAGTGAGAATCAATCTTCCAGTTTTTCATTTTCTCGGGAAGAGGATAGCCTAATGGAAAATCATTATCCAGTAATTTGCCGTCTACGTACATGGTCCAGCGGACACCAGAGAAATTCAATATTACTTCGTGCTCTCCCAAAGGCTGATTTAACATAGCCAATGGAATACCGATTATCATTCGTTCCATGTGCCCGTCAACAGGAGACTTCAATTCCAGTCCGGCTTCAAGCACCGGAACTGATCCGTCCGGCATTTTATAAGCAGGATAGTTCTGTTTATTACGGTCTAGTGGATTATGCTGGCGAAGGCAAACATCCAGCACTCCCGGGATCTCGAGAATATGACGGTCGAATGTCGGTATTTCCAGATTCACGGTGAAAGAGATGGCAAATCCTTTTTCTACTTCTTTAATAACAGGCAATGAATCTGCCTGTACAGCACCGCCTAACTTTGCCTGAGCCATTAAAGGCAAATTCATGTTCCACGAATTATTCAGCAATGTTATACGGGCAGGCTCCTGCATTTCCTGCTGGCAAGAGGTCAGTCCTCCACTCAACAGTATTCCGACAAACAAGCATCCTAATAGCAATTTCTTATTCATATATTTCATACTTTGTATTTAATCGAATTCAAACTGAATCCATAGCATATTCTTCAGTCTCAGCTACATAAGATAGGGCAACTGGGACAGAATTTCTTCTTTACCAGAAGACTGCTTTACCTTACTATTCAAATCTCCATACCAATAATTTGTCACAGCATAATCTACTTTACCCGGATTCCAGCTCAACATTTCAATATCAAATTTATATGACTTCTGAAAAGGAATACCATCTAAATTACGAGTACGTACAAAAGCGTTAAAACCATGAGAAGAAGGATTATCGGCCCGTGGCGCACCTCCAAACGGAGTATGGAAAGGAACTACCGGTGCCCAAGAACAATTGTAATGATCTTCTGTCCCCGTCCCATGATGTGAAGGAAATATATCATTATCAACCCATATTACTTCATCCCCTTCTCCATACCAATCAGGAGCATAGTTGAATAGTGAAAGCAAATCTCCCCTAAATACCCCTCTTCCATCAATTGTTATATAATTCCACATATGATTCCCTTTATGATCATCATATCGGTTCGTTATTTCAATGCCTCTTTCCTGTTTCCAAGTCGTGTGAAAATAAAGTGTATTTTTGCTCCATTCCCATTCTGACACATGCGCTCTGACATTCATCCAAACCGGAAACTCAAACAAATTCTCAATTTCTATTTTGGCATTCTTTTTATATGGCATTACCCAACGCGATACGATATGTCCGCGACCATCCGTATCCATATACCAGCTATTCACTTCAGGAGCTCCCAGTCCTGCCCCCGAAAAATCTCCCAACGGCACCCATACTGTCTCTTTTCCATCAAAAGTTATTTTCAGTATCAACTGCCTCATCATCTTTGCATAATCTCCTTTACGGCAATTCACATCAATAAGTAGTGACCGAATAGCATGATTCCCAAGAGGAAGATCTATTGCACTTGTATGATTAGGAGCAATATCCATTGCAAACTCACAACGCTTTCCACCTTTAAAGGTTGAAGGATTCCAAAGCGTCTTGTTTACATCTTGTATTTTTTCCTGCATTGTATGCGTATTCACTTGTCCGACATCAAATGTTTCAACCTCAGTTCCAGATACATAGGTGCGATATTCGATTTCATAATAACGCGGTCCCCAAGTATTCCTGTTTTTATCAAGTTCTTCAAACGTTATCCGGCAGTTTTTCTGGTATGGAAATGGAAACATAAATGTATTCCCTCCCAAACCTTCAGGAGTATAATTCGTATGAATTAAAGAGAGCGCATCTCCAACTTTAAATGGAATGCGTGTCATGTCATACGCAGGAATCACAATACGAGGATTCTCTTCGTTATCAAAATAAAAACGGAGGATACCATTTTTGGCATGAGCACTCATCCAAATACGTGTTACTGCCCCCGGTCCATCATAATCGAACATCACTTTTTCTACTCGCCCCTGAACAGTATCCACTCGCATACAACCAAATCCGTCATCATTAGCATACCACCAATCTTTATCCGGTGATACAGTCCGGCGGTCATAACTACTTACCATCTTACAAGTGTAATAAGGTTCGGGAAACTCTGTTGCTTTTTCAAATGAAATCATTTCATCCAACAAAGTACTTACCATCACTTTATCTGATGCCATAGAAGGACTTTCAAAACACAGAAAGGCCACTACACATAATCCTATAATTATTCTCATATCTAATATTCTATTATCAAAAAGAGTATATCAAAAGTAGTACAAATATACCAATTTTTCAATATACTCTTTTCATTAATTACTTACTCTATGATAATACGGGTTCTTCCGTTCACCGGAACCGAATCCATTGTAACAATATCACTTGAAACCGGATATACATAGGCTGTAAAGTTTACATAATAAGTTGATCCTTTGCTTAACTCCGGAGCGGGCAATGTTAATTCATTCACACGATCTAAACTTGTTACGTTCTCATTTTCCAAGCAGCCCTCAGTGATCACTTTATCTCCATCCTCTGAGACTATTTTATAATCAATATAGCTATACTTACAATAAGCCATACTTACCGCCGACAGTCCAGCCCAATAAACCGATGGTACTCCATCTACTTTAACATAAGAACAAGTAGGAGGAACCAAATTATCTACCATTGTCTGAGAAATAGGTAAAGCTGTAATAGTAGCAGGTACAGAACGATTACCCGCATTGTCCAATGTGTATATAGCAAAATCAAATCCTGTCCCTGTATCAAGTCCGTCGATCACCACAGAGTCTACTAAATAATCAAATATTTTTTGCTGTTTATCAACGCCATATTCAATCAAAATATGTTTTGACTTTTGATCTTTCGGGTTATCCCAGGCCAATGCCACCCGTTCGAATCCAAGATAACTCCGCACTGACGTAACTTTACCGGAATAATTATATTCCTCCAAATACTGTTTATAATTATCATCCATATCTTCACAACCAATCATACCAATGAACGACAATAAGCAACCAACTATATAAATATATTTACGTTTCATAATTATCTGTTTTTATTTAGATCAATCATTAACCTCCAAACCATATAATGTAATCTCAGAGCCTACAGATACCATTCTTTCTGTAAATCCATTCAGAGCCTTAAATCTCAGATAGCGGAATGGCTTGGTATATTTTGTTTCTTTCGGATACAAAATAAACTCATGTCCGGCTATTGCCTCCTGATCAGCTTCATACGAGTCAGCCGGTTTCACAATCTTATACGTTCCTACCAATTCCCAGTCAGTCACACCATCCGTCGGGTCGTCATCATCGCTAATATAAAGCTGGAAAGTCTGCACATTTTCATTGCCATATTTATCGGACAGACGCTGCCAATATCGTACACGGCTTCCTTTGACCGTACGTCCCATATCTATGAAATAAGAATAAGGATACCCCCATTCTCCCGTATTAAAAATGTTATAATTCTCCGGATTCAACTGATAGGTGATATTATCCCAAAACTTCTCAATACGTCCCTCATACGCAGCAGAAGGTGCATTCCTTAAACTGTCTTTTGTAAAAGCTCCCATATATTCATCATAAGGCTGCTGATTATCCGGATTCGGGTCACTATCATAGTTCCAGCGATTGCCATATAATTGTTGATTGGGAAGGAAAGCCCATAATGATTTATTCAATGGAGCATCTTCCAATGGTCTCAGTATCCCACAATCCTGCACCGAAGATATATTTCCATATTGATCTTTCACATAAGTTGAAACGGTATAATCCTTATTCTGCAGGTTTTCTACCAAGAAAAATCCATCTTTCGAATTAGACGAAAGTACTTTCTCGGCAACAGTTTCTCCATCACTCAAACGTACATATACATCTACCGTCTGCTGCAACTCATTAGTCCACTCAGCAATCAATGCAGAGAAGCCCGGGCGAACTGTCAATGTTGCGGCCACTGTATTTGTGTTTGCCTCTAGCGGAGTAATAACCTGCACTACCGGAGCAGACACATTCTCATTGCGATCCACAGAATAAAGTTTCACTTCATATTCTTTCACCTGACCGAATCCTTCCACAAACAATGTATCATTGTATGTACTGCTCGTTTTAGAAACTTTCTCGCCAGAATCTACCGTATAATCCGCACGCACATACAAGAAATCCGGATCTTCCGGGATATCATACAAGAAATATCCTCCACCATAATTGGGAACAAATCGCACATTGGAGATTTGTCCCGGAGCCATCGTATCTTTTTCGTCGTCATCCGAACAACTCGTATTAATCATAAACATTCCGCCCAAAATTAACATTAAGCTATAATATATCTTTTTCATGTTCCTATTTTCTAATTAAGTGAATAATTACTACCATCCCGGATTCTGTACCAAACTAGGATTCTTGTTAATGTCATCCAAAGGAATCGGGAATAAATAATTTTTAGGAGTTTCCCATGTACGTGCCTGCAACTCTGTCACTTGATAAAAGTCTTCATAAGTACGACCTGAACGTGCATTCCACCCTTTCACTGATGACACGAAGAACTCGCCTGCACGTTTCCAACGACAAAGATCAAAATACCGATGTCCTTCGAATGAAAGCTCAATTAATCGTTCAGCCTGTATTATTTCACGCAACCCTTCTTGCGTCTGGTGCTTGTTGATGTTTTTCACAATAGTCCCATCGCTCCAAACTGTTTCTACATTAGGCAGTCCCGCTCTTTTACGTACCTCATTCAAATAACGATAAGCTTCCGCATCGGGACCATAATATTCATTATATGCTTCTGCATACATCAGATACAAATCCGCCAAGCGAATTATCGGATTCGGATAACGAACCATTCGCACTGCATGCTCATTCAATGACTCCGGATGCACTAGCTTCTTTATTGCAATGCCCGACCAATAGAAATCATCTTGCTTCGTACTATAACGCCCGCCCGGGAATTCATCATACTTCATATGCATCTCAAGTTTAGTCTGTTGATTGCGCCAATAACAATTATCAACAGCAATCCAACTGTAAAAACGTGGTTCACGATTCAAATATAACTTGATTGTTTTCTCATTCGGCTGCATATACCCTAAATGATAAGTGTCATTCGGGATAGTAACTATATCCAACCGATTGTCATAATCAAATGTTTGATCTTCATTGATAGGTACCCCGTTTTTTGTGTAATACAACTCACCCATCCGATAGGAAGCACATAACCATTGCCAACTATAATCCGACACTGACTGATTATCCGGACGACGACATTGGGAAGCATGTTGAAAAGTACCTTGGTCAAAACTACCTACATTAGAATATCCCCATATCAACTCATCATTCCACGGATCAAGAATGGAATAACGATTATTATAGCAATATTCAACAATCTCGGACTTACCCCAGACATCTTTATCAAAGAATTCGATATTCGCTCCACCATCAGCATTATATTTATACAATTTCTTGTTCCGTGCGTGAGCGGCATCAATAGCTACTTTCGTAGCATCCAATGCTCTCTTCCACTTTTCATTATCTTTCTCCATCGGGAAAAGTAGTTCACCGTCCACATTTTTAAAATTACTATAATATTCTGCATTTCCATTAAACAACGGGCTGGCCTGGGTCAGTAACACAACTGCTTTGATTGCCTTGGCAATAGTACGGTCTACCATTCCCAAAAATTCATTAGGACGATCATCTTTCAAGTCTGTCTTTTCATTTCCGTTCTCGTCATACAATACCTCATCAATCAAATCTACCACATACTGAAAACAAACATCTACCGGTTGGCGCTTCAATCGTACCTCGCTTGGCGAAGCGGAAGGAGTCAGATTTTTATCAACAATACAAATGGGTCCATACAAACGAGCCAAATAAAAATGGTAATAAGCCTTTAGTATCTTTACTTGTGCAATCCAGTCTTTCCGATCTTCATCCGTAATATCCTTCACCTTGTCAATATTTTCCAGAAATAGATTACAATAGCGAATGCCCACATACAAAGCTGACGCATTCTTGCCTCCGTTCCAATAACACAAATAAGGATTCTGAGCGCTGTTCCACCCTTTCATTAGTTTTTCACCTGGCATACGATCCGGATTACCAGATTCACCTCCATCCAAACGTACGATAAATTCATCTCCGGCAAGACTCATCGAATTGTTTAACCATCCCCAATTAGGCATATATTCATAACAAGTCGACAATGCACCATAAGCTTGCTCCTGTGTTTCAAACATTGTTTCCAACTCAATAGTATTATCCGGAACAATATTCAGATAATCGCAACTACTCATCCCTATGATAAAAGTTGCTGCCGTTATAATATGTTTTAAATTAAATTTCATTGTTATTACATTTTAAAAATCAAATTGAACACCTATGTTATATACACGCTGTAATGGATACCCTAAACCATTATCCCCCATTTCTGGATCCCACAAATTAAATGAGCTGAAACACAGCAAATTCAAACCTGAGAAATAGAAACGTAGATTACTCAATCCCACCTTACGCAAGGTGTTTTTAGGCAAGGAATAACCAAGTTCTATAGTCTTCAAACGTAAGTAACGTCCATCGCGCAACCACCAAGTTGATTCTTTTTTATAGTTATTAGCATTATTTTCAGTACTCAAACGAGGCCAGAATGCATGGCTCACCGGATTGTTGGGACTCCAATGATCGTCAGCAATATAAGAAACAGCATTCCGATAATTCATAAATGGCGCTATCCTACTCGGATCAATGAAAAATGAATTATGTCCTTGCCCTTGGAAGAAGAAAGAAATATCCCAGTTCTTATATCCTGCAGAGAGCCCAAAACCGTAACTAAATTCAGGTACCGACGGGTAACCAATAGGTACCATATCATTATCGTTTACTATTCCATCGTTATTAATGTCCTTATATTTAATATCTCCTGGCTGAACATTTGTTCCAAATCCTTGCGTAGGTGAATTGGCAACATCTGCCTCATCGATAAACAAACGTTCTGCTATTAATCCCCACTGTTGTCTAACCGGCCAACCAATCGTTCTCCGATATTCATCCCGATAAGCAGGCTCTTCTCTTTCTGTAACCTCATTTTTCGCATAAGTGAAATTAAAACGTCCTGTAAGCCAAGCATCTTTATTAATGGCATAGTTCAAATCGGCAGATCCATCCCAACCCCACGATTTCACTTCACCTACATTTCCCCAAATATCGCTGGTCAACCCCATAGTAGATGGGATATGCGCACGTTTTTCGTATACCTTCTCACGTCGTTCATGAAAATAATCCAATTGTACATCTAATACTCTCCATAAATTGAATTCTACACCAATATCCTGTTTACGGGCAATTTCCCACGTAATCTCCGGATTAGCATAACGTTTTACTCTCAATCCAGAATAAGACGTCAAAAAATCTTTTCCCCAAGTATAGCCACCTTCTCTACCGATATCCGACAAGAAGTAAAAACGATCCTTGGGATCTGAAATATTATCATTACCCACCAAACCATACGAATAACGAATTTTAAATTTATCAACCACCTTAGATAAAGGACGCCAGAAATTTTCATTTGAAATCATATACCCTGCACCTATCGCAGGAAAAACGCCCCAGCGATGGTCTGCATCAAACTTCTCGGAACCATTATATGTAACACTACCTTCAACCAAATATCTAGATTTATAAGCATAATTTGCACGGGCACGTAAAGCCTGATTACGTTGCGGCAATGTCACTTGAATACTTCCTTCCGCTGCCGTATTCTTATTTTCTTCCTGCGTATAGATAACAACCGCTCCTAGTTCATGATCATCATTGAACACATTAGAATAACTGAGCCCTGCCTCAAAATAAAAATGGCTATTTGCCGAACGGGTATTAACCGGCTCTCCCAGCACATCAGAACCTTTCACTATCTCCGACAAACTATAAACATCAGCCAATTCATCATAATCCTTTATATTATAAAAGAATGGAGCATACGAACGATTACTATCATGAGAGCTATCTGTTTTAATAGATACTTTAGCATGAAAGTTAAGTCCTTTAGTCAGAAAATCCAATTTCTGATTAAGTGAAAATTGGGACAATATATTACTGGAGAATCCATCTTTATACCCCTTCACCATATCAGCATAAGGATTAGCCATGCTATTACGAGGATTCATACCGAAAAGCACATGCTTAGTATAAACATTTTTCTCATCCGGTAAATAATATTTAGGAAATTCTACAGGATTAGCATCCATCACTCGGTTAAATATATCATTAGCCTCCACCGAAGGACCTGTATAATTCTGAAAACGAGAATTCATATTTACCTCAAAAGAAGTCGTTTTAGTCAATTGTATATTCACCTTTGCCGTCACATCATACGTACCAATATTGATGTTATTCTGGAAGTTATTCATTTGTTCATTCTTCAAGATACCAGTTTCATTCGTATAGGCTGCTGCTAAATAATATTGGATATCCTTACTACCTCCACTTACATTCAAATAATAATATTGATTATATGTGAGATTCTTAAACAGCTCATCATACCAATTTACATTGGGATAAGCATATGAATTAACCCCATTAATCGTGTTCTGTATTTTTTGTGCTTCATAATAAGGAGGCAACAAAGGATTGTCATTAAACTGCGCCTCATTATACAGCTTCATGTAAGTGACACCATCCACTGTCTTGGGAATTTTAGTAGGTGTAGAAAAACGTGATTCATGACGGAAAGAAATACGAGGTTTTCCTTCTTGCCCTTTCTTCGTAGTCACCATGATAACACCATTTGCTCCTTTTGACCCATAAAGAGCAGCAGAAGTTGCATCCTTCAATATTGAAAATTGTTCTATATTATCAGGCTGTATACGGGCTAAATCATTAGCAGAGATTTCAAATCCATCCAACAAAATCAAAGGAGATGATGAATAACCGAAAGTCGTCACACCACGTACAAAGAATTCAGCATTATCTTTACCTGGTTCTCCACTTTTTTGATAGGAAATTACTCCTGCCAACCGCCCAGCCAAAGCTGCAGTCAGGTTCCCAGTAGGCATTTTTAATTCTTTTGGATTAATGGTTTCAATAGCCGAAGTCATACTTTCTTTTCTCTGTTTACCAAATGCAACAACAGTTACATCCTGTAGTTCATTTGTCTTCGGTGTCATTTTTACATACAAAGTTTTTTTATCACCGATAGTGATAACTTGCGTCTCATACCCAACATAAGAAATAAGCAATTTGTCTGTCGATAACACTTCAATCTCAAACTTTCCATCCAAATCAGTTATAACACCTTTAGTGGACTTATCAACTTGAACTGCGGCTCCTGGAAGAGGAGTATTCAATTCATCAGATACTACTCCTATTACTTTTATCGGACTTTGATCAACAACCGCCAATGCCTGATTAAAGACAGAAGTTCCTACGATACAAAGCAACAACAAAAACATTTTAAGAATCCCGTTCGGTTCTCTTTGTGTGTTTTTAGAATGTTCCATAATTCTACATTTAATAATTAACAATAGGTTTACAAATATAAATTTCATATAATCCTTCCACTATAGAAGGTTCCTGTTTTTCTATGCTAAACTAATCAATATCTATTTTTAATAAAGATTTAAGTATTATCAATAATAAGAGTTTTTATTATTAATTGATCAACATATTGCAAATCTATGAAAACTACACATACATAAGTGTAACTTTCATTTCAAATACTATCAAAATTGATACATTATCCTAACATATACATTACATCACCAGAGCATATAATCCAAACAAACACAAGCTTTTACATCAAACAAACTATAGATAATCTCACCATAATTTGTCATTCCACTGATAAATGTTAATATTTTTAATTGTTGCACTTCCATTTTTCAGGAAGAAGAATAGCTTCTGCCCTTTCTTTTCTGGCAATCGGTTGATAACAGACCGCTTACCATTTATATTCATATCAATAAATTCATCTTTCAATATCAAGTCCAGAATGATTGTCTTTCTCATATCTTTCACCGTGTTTATGCCGGTATTATAGATGAAAGCACTTTCCTTATTAGCATTCAGCTCGATTTTATATCCACGCTCTCTTTTATCTGTAGCTCGCACAAACAAACCGATTTCATCATAATTGCTTAAGGGTTGTATTTCCATCGTAATCCGATAATTGACAGGCAAATCAGATATAGAGGCAACACTGGTACCATTCGGAGAATCTATAATTAGTTTTCCATCCGAATACGAAACAGTTTTGCTACCAACAGGAATCTCAACTTCCGGCATTTGAAGGAGAGACATCTGTGGGAGAGATTCCGAAAGGAATTTTGTATAGAGCGTACCATCTGATCCTTGCACAACTTCCCTCAACAACATATTTCCACCCCAAATCGGACCATCAAAATCCCTATTATTACTTCTGCAAGGCATGTATGCTACTGCTATTCTACGGTTGTCTTTATATTCCGCCGTTTTATAGACGCTAGCCCACTGCTCTACAAAAGCCTGTGTACTAGGATATTCCCAAGGTCCGTAAGGTTTCTTCGATTTAACGTAATAAGTGTCTCCCCCCGTACTATACAACAAATAGTACCAACCATTCCATTGGAAATAATCAGAACACTCCGGAGTAGCTACCTGTCCTGTCAACAGAGATTCAATTTCTTTCCAATCCTTTAAATCTTTAGATATCAGGTGAACCAGATAACCACCGAAACCATCTAGTTCAGGTTCTTTTTTATAACCTGAAATAAAGAGATGATACACATCTTCTCTATCTTTAAAAATTTTTGGATCACGAAAATCACGACTAACGCACTCCTGAGGAGCATAATAGAAAGGATTCGGTTTTTGTTTCACATAAGATTTGCCTTCATCTTCACTCATCGCATAACT
Source organism: Bacteroides sp. HMSC067B03 (assembly GCF_001811315.1). NCBI lineage: Bacteria > Pseudomonadati > Bacteroidota > Bacteroidia > Bacteroidales > Bacteroidaceae > Bacteroides > Bacteroides sp. HMSC067B03. The sequence goes on from NZ_KV804285.1 coordinate 42,009, forward strand.
CAATTGTTCGTGTACTCCTTTGGCATCTTTCACCCGAGTAGAATAAAACGCATAAAACTTTCCTTTATCTGCTATCACCGAACCGGTACAAATGGATTTCTCCCAATCTTCATCTATACCGACAGCTACTGGATAATGTGTCCAATTAATAAGGTCCTTAGAAGTGCTTAATGCCCATTGATGTCCACCCAGTCCACCCAACCCGGCATGGTGACCTTCATCCAACAACCAATAAATATAGAATGTACCTTTGTGATAATAAGGCATACAGTCACCTGTAAAAAGATGTTTTTCTACAGGTTTAAAATACTGTAGGTTCGTAGTCCTCTGAATTTGCGGATCGTAGTCCTTTACTACTTGCGCAAAAACACTGGTAGAAAATAAGATAAAAACTAATAGCAGTTTTGTTTTCATAATAGCGTTATTTTAGATAGTTGTTAACTAGGTATTCTATATATGTGCGTATTTACTTTGCAAACATAAACTATATTTTTATTAAATGCAAATATATATGCAATATTTTAGCAGCATAATAAACAAATATACATATCATTTATGTAAACCATCAAAGTTACATACAGAATATCACATATTAAGAATAAGCTTAATGACAGTTATTACATTTATTCAATAGCACAAGAGAGAGAATCCACTATTTCTTATTATATTTGCATCCTATTACCAAATAACTCCAAGTAATGAATACAAAACCAAGTTACAAATCGATTTATGATATCTTAAAAAAGGATATTCTAGATGGGGTATATCCTACCGGTTCGCTATTGCCAACTGAGCTTACATTGGCCGATCAATATTCTGTATCAAGACCAACTATAGCAAAAGTTTACAATCAATTACAAGCCGAAGGTTACATTACGAAAAAAAAAGGACTGGGTACTATCGTCAACCACAAACATACTGCCACCACATTGACATTCGGATTATTACTTCCCGGAGCTGGAGAGTCCGAAATATTCTCTATTATCAATGACCAGTTACTGAAACAATCGGAAGCAGGTAAATTTAACTGTTTATGGGAAGGCGCCACCGCAAGCAATGCAGATATAAGACGAGAGTTGATAGAAACCTGTTGCGACAATTACATAAAGAAAGGGGTAAACGGCATATTCTTTTCTCCACTGGAAAGAGTAGCCAACGCAGACGAGATCAATATTCGAATCTGCGATAAAATAGAGAAAGCCGGTATTCCGCTTATCCTTATTGACAGAGATATCTATAATTTCCCCAAAAGAAGTAATTTCGATATTGTTTGCCTAGACAACTTTAGCGCAGGTTGTATTATGGCACAACACTTAATAGATCAAGGATGTACTCATATTCACTTTTTCTACAGACCTGACTCCGCAAATTCCGTAAACATGCGTTTATCAGGAATTAAAGAAATGGTACAGCAGAACAAACTCCCATTCGATACGAATAATGTGCATTGCGGTAATCCGGAAAACATCAACTTTGTAAAACAGATGCAAATCATATCCGGTAAGACAGGCATCATCTGTGCGAATGATTCTACAGCTGCTGTTTTAATGTCAACTTTAACAGATATTGGTTTGCAAATATCTGAAGACCTGCTCATATGCGCCTATGACAACATGAAATATTCTATGCACTTAAAACACTCACTGACATCATTCAAACAACCGTGTGAAGAGATAGCCAATGTCAGTGTAGAGCTTATGTTCAGAAGAATCAATCGTATTAACGCCTTCCCGGTTACAGTAAATCTTGCAGGAGAAATAGTAATTCGTGATTCAAGCAAATTTGGTTAATTACGATCTAGATATGATAAACCTTTAAAGACAGGCATCTCCGTGTATGTGAGATGCCTATTTTTATAAGAAGATAGGCCCAATTTAAACTTCCCCTAGCATAACTAAAGACTATTTCTCGCCTACGAAGAATTAAATTATACTATCAACCCACTAAATACTTGTTTATCATCTGCGAACTTCGTACTTTTGCACGCTATTTTTTTTAGAAAGCATACATAAATGAATAACAAGACCAAAGGTTTTATCTATGGAGCTATCGCCGCTGCAAGCTACGGCATGAATCCTCTCTTCGCACTCCCGCTTTATGCAGTTGGCATGAGCGTTGATACTGTTTTATTCTATCGCTATGCGCTTGCTGCGATCGTACTCGGTATTTTAATGAAACTGCAAGGACAGCCTTTCGCCCTCCGGAAAGCAGATATCCTTCCTTTGGTAATCATGGGGCTACTATTTTCATTTTCATCTCTGCTTTTATTTATGAGTTATAATTATATGGATGCCGGAATTGCTTCTACCATTCTATTTGTATATCCGGTAATGGTAGCTGTTATTATGGGAGTATTTTTCAAAGAGAAAATTTCCGCAATTACTGTCTTCTCTATTTTACTGGCACTCTCGGGCATTGCCCTACTCTACCAGGGTGATGGGAATAAGCCACTCTCCACCATAGGAATTATCTTTGTTTTACTGTCATCCCTCTCTTATGCCATTTATATCGTAGGAGTCAACCGGTCTTCGTTAAAGACACTGCCGACCACCAAGCTTACGTTTTATGCGATACTATTCGGACTATCAGTTTATATAGTCCGCTTAAATTTCTGCACGGAATTACAGATGATACCATCCCCATTATTGTGGGCAGATGTATTGGCTTTGGCTATTCTTCCCACTGCTGTATCACTGATTTGCACAACATTAGCGATCCATTATATAGGTTCCACTCCTACCGCTATATTAGGTGCTTTGGAGCCTGTAACAGCACTATTTTTCGGAGTCCTCCTGTTTCACGAAAAACTGACTCCACGATTAATGGCCGGCATTTTAATGATTATCACTGCCGTTACCTTGATTATCCTCGGCAAGTCGCTTATAAAAAAGATGAGTATGCTGTTGCAGATAAACAAAAAATAGTATACTTTTGCTAATCAATCAACCAAATAGCAACTTTAATTATCAAAAATATGGTAGACGTAAAGACTTGCCTTGACAATGCACAAGAAAAAATGGATATGGCCATAATGTATCTGGAAGAAGCATTGGCACATATCCGCGCTGGGAAAGCGAGTACCCGACTGTTGGATGGTATCCGCGTAGACTCTTATGGAAGTATGGTAGCCCTCAGCAACGTAGCTGCTTTATCCACTCCGGATGCTCGTAGTATCACCATCAAACCATGGGACAAAAGCATGTTCCGTGTCATCGAAAAAGCCATTATCGACTCTGACCTTGGCATTATGCCTGAAAATAATGGTGAAATTATCCGTCTTGGTATCCCTCCTTTGACGGAAGAACGTCGTAAACAACTAGCCAAACAGTGTAAAGCTGAAGGCGAAACAGCCAAAGTGAGTGTACGTAACGCTCGTCGTGATGGTATCGACGCTCTGAAGAAAGCTGTAAAGGACGGACTAGCAGAAGACGAACAGAAGAATGCAGAAGCCAAGCTACAAAAGATCCACGATAAGTATATCAAACAAATTGAAGATATGCTTGCCGACAAGGATAAAGAAATCATGACCGTTTAATAAACTAAAAAGATAAAGTGCACGGATTAGTAATCAAGAACACGGGTAGTTGGTATCAAGTGAAAACCGACGACGGACAATTTATTGAATGTAAAATCAAAGGTAATTTCCGGTTAAAAGGTATTCGTAGCACCAATCCCGTAGCTGTGGGAGATCGTGTTCAGATTATACTCAACCAAGAAGGTACTGCCTTTATCAATGAAATAGAAGATAGGAAGAACTACATCATTCGTCGTTCTTCCAATCTTTCTAAACAATCTCACATTCTTGCTGCCAACCTTGACCAATGTATGTTGGTAGTAACTATCAATTACCCCGAAACTTCAACCATCTTTATTGATCGTTTTCTTGCCTCTGCCGAAGCTTATCGCGTACCCGTCAAATTGGTATTCAATAAAGTGGATGCTTATGACGAAGATGAACTCCATTATCTGGATGCTCTGATTAACTTATATACTCATATCGGCTATCCTTGTTTCAAAGTATCCGCAAAGAAAGGAACCGGAGTTGACACTATTAAAAAAGAGTTAGAAGGAAAGATCACCCTTTTTTCCGGACATTCCGGAGTGGGGAAATCAACTCTTATTAACGCTATTCTACCGGGAATTGAAACGAAGACCGGTGAAATTTCAACCTATCATAATAAAGGTATGCATACGACTACCTTCTCTGAAATGTTCTCTGTCGACGGAGATGGATATATTATCGATACTCCAGGAATCAAAGGATTTGGAACATTCGATATGGAAGAGGAAGAGATCGGACATTATTTTCCTGAAATATTCAAAGTATCTGCCGATTGCAAATATGGAAATTGTACACATCGACACGAACCGGGGTGTGCTGTACGTGAAGCGGTGGAGAAACATCTTATCAGCGAATCACGCTATACTTCTTACTTGAATATGCTGGAAGATAGGGAGGAAGGAAAGTATAGGGCAGCATACTAATCAATCATTTTCCAAACACCGCTGCATATATAAAAATATTCTATCAAGATAGCACCTGATAGAATGAATAACTGATATAGTTCTTGATTATTTTGAATAACCAAGAACTATATAATGATTTTAGAACTGTGTTCCATTACCATCTGTCTTATAACGTACAGACTTTATTTTACCTAATTCTCCAGCAGGCACATGCCAACGAACAAGATAGTCTTGATCCTCACAATGATTTTTAGCCTGATTCATTCTTAAAACATAAAATTCTCCATTTTCTAAGCCTACACCCAAGTAATTACCACCTGGACACGATGTATCCAAAGCTGTCACAGGACTATCAAAATCCAACAATTTCTTAAAGCTAATATCCTCATCCAAATTGTCAATATCGTATAAATATAAACTATTTCCACTTGAAACAAATGTATAGGGATGTGATGAATCTAATCCATAACCTTCAGAATATTCCAAAACCGCTATAATACTCTTCTCATTGAATATATTTCCAAATAAAGCTGGTACTTTTCCTTCTTGCCCCTCATTCACACTAGTTTTAAAGGTACCATCACTTGTATACGCTCGCTCTATCATAAATTTTTGATAATAATAGTTACTATTCTTTTCAAAAATAGAAAAGAACCAATTGACATATGTGTTACGATTATCCCGGAAAAATCCTGTGTGGATCACATTACATTCTTTCATATTATTCAATGGAGTAAATTTTTCCGGCCATTCATCGCCTGAATAATTAGCTTCTTCTATTTTGCCAATGGTAGTAACATCTGAACTAGCCGACCAATTAGTACCGACTAAGTCTGATATAACTAGATAGCGCTTCTTATGATTATCATATAATAACAAGAAATTTCTATAGCTAGAAAAATCATCCGGTATGATACGAATATTCTTCAACGTTTCACCCTTAAACATCATTGGTTGTGAAAGAAAACGTTGAGAATGAAATAATTCATTGGTTGTTTTTCTACGTTGGTAAAGGCATCCATCTTTATCAGTCACTAAATCAAGCCATTGCATAAACATTACATCACTAATTTGAGGTACTTCACCTGAAAAAATGGTTTCAGCTCTCATTGCCTCTTTAAAAGTATAGGCATTAATATCTACTAGATCAGTTTTACAAACAGCCATTATTTGAGAACCATAACTCCCTTTACAGAAATGCTCATGAAGCTTAAACACATCATTCGGCAGTGATTTCCCATTTTCTTTTTGATACAATCCTGTCAAAAGTTCATAATCAGAAACATCGTCATAATATATTCCTTTTAAAAGACTCAGACAAGGTATTCCATCTTTCTCACTTAAGATTAAGAAACCTTCCGCCTGATAAGGTTCGCCTACTGTAAGATAAAAAGCTGTAATAAAATGAGTTCCATTCTCAATATCTTCTATATCAAGCAATACAGCTCCACTGCCCAATATATCACTTTTCCAACTTAGCGTTTCATCAGTTCCAATTATCTGATCTTTGAAAGTCCAAGTATAATTAAAATTCATATTAGGTCTTTCATTTACTATAGTCAATACAGGACGAACAGACACCATTCCTCCTATAGTTACACTCATACTGGAATTTACATTAATACTAGTACCATCTTCTTTCAAAAATTTTTCAACTTCGATCTTTGACAGATTTTTATAGTCATAGTTTCCTTTATCCTCATAACAACTAGAGCATAAAAAAGTGACACAGCATATAAATAGAAATATCTTATTTTTCATATTCTTTCAATTTTAATAAATAGGAAGATCTATCAACTCATTATCTTTATCTTTCCAACCATATTTCTCAATATCATTTTTGAACTTTACTGCTAACTCCATTATCTGATACCCTTCATATTCTGATAAATCAAGCACCTCTCCACCACAACTTTCAATGAATTTCTCATATTTAATAGGTGTCCATTCACCTAAATAATTCATTTCAATATCGCTATTCCACCAAGTTGGCTTACTGATTTGGTTATCAAAAGTAACAGATGCCGTTAGACTCTGAGCACGTGACTCACTTTCTCCTAAATAATCAGCTACGCCAAAGTTCTCATTGGGAGTCAAACGAAGTGTAACACGTACCGTTTCATTAAGCAGATGAGCTGTATTATGCAAGGTTATTTTTAATTGATCTTTCAATACTCCAGCATGAAATATCTGTTCGGTATCCAAAGTATAGTCTTCAACCTTGGCGGTTGTTTTATCCTTCACAACTTCTATAGAATACGATTTGTCCTCAATGAGTTGTATTCCAACTAATCGTACTTCAAAAAAAACATCATAATCATCTATTCCAGGGTGATGTTTAAATGTAACGAAGGTAGTATCCATATATTTATCATTCGGAATATAAAGATAATTCTTTGCAGCATCATATTGTGTCAATCCTTCCTTGCTACAAGCGCATAAAGAAAGAATGATTATACCTAATATAAATATGTATTTCCTCATATATCGTTAATATTTGGTTTGTAGTTATAAGTTTTCATTATCCGGACGCGGCAAAACAAATTGCAACTCTGACGTCATATACTTAGAATTTGGATAGATATTGAATTTCTTAAAATAAAAAAACAATTGTCCTTCCCCTATAAATTCACGACGTGCCTCATTGACTAAAGCCTGATTAAAATCACCTGATAATCTTCCCTTCGTACAACTATGTCCCGCACGCAAAACATCCATCTCTTCAAAAGCAACATCTGTCTGTCCTTTACTATTATAATACTCAGCTCGGATATAATACATTTCCCCTAAACGAATCATAGGAATTATATCTTTCGAATAATTTGCAAGTGTTCCACTAGCCTCAACATTCTTTATACTAACCGGATAATAATTTAATGTCGTAACTAATTTTTTACGAATATCCGAATTATCATCAAATAAATCGTCTGCACTCCAAGCATTTAAATAAAGGGACATTTCACCACCATAATAAGGTTTATAAATTGTCCATAGCTGATCATTAGACAAACAGAATATTATTTCTTCATACAATTTTGTATTGCCATTACGAAGAGTGTAAGAAGGAGTAAAAGTAAAGCATTTACTTCCATAGCTATCACACAAAGCATTAATAACAATTTCTGTTTCATTGAAAGCTTCCTGATGCATACCTGCATAATTATAAACTCTTGCTAACAAAGCACAAACGGCATAATAATTCATTCTATACCCTCTGTAAGCAAAAAAGATATCATCCGCTCCTCCATTCTCTATGCGATTTATAGGACTTAATTGAACTATATTTGCTAAATCATAACTCCCTACCAACTCTTTGGCAATCTTTAAATCAGCAATTGCTTTATTAAGCACATCTTGGTTACTGGTATAAGGTTGAAATGTACATGGATAAGTTGTCACATAAGGTATATACAATTGCTTATCTTCCTCCACATTCATCATAGAAGGAGCAAATAATCGTAGTATATCCAAATGAAGGTAGGCACGCAATGCCAGCGCTTCACCTTTTATCACATTTTTCTCTATTTCTCCCTCAGCAAACTTTCCAGCAGGTTCATTGTCAATACGCTGGATTATATTATTGCAATTAGCTATATTATTATATGCTTTGGACCAAATACCCTCAATGATACTTTTAACCTTCTCATCTGTATAACTATATTTTGCAGAAAGTGCATATTCACTAGACAACTCAGAAAGCATATACATATGAGCAATTACATCTAGAAATCCCCAGTTTAATTGTTGTCCATAAAGACTTGACTCAGCCATCTGTGCGTATACACCATTCAGAGCTACACGATATCCATCACCGGTCGCAAAAAGATCTGTTTCTGTTGTGGTATCTTTAGGCTCAATATTCAACCAATCGTTGCAAGAACTAAGCCCGACAAACAGAAAAATAGATATTATTAATTTATATATTTTCATTTCCTTCATAATCTATTAGAAACTTGCTTTTAATGAAAAATTAATAGTTCTTGAATATGGATAACTCAATCCTCTCTCCAACTCAACGGAGGACCAGCGTGCCAGTTCATTAGCGCCAACACCAAAACGCAACATACTTAATCCAATATGTTTGATTAACGTTGGATTGACATCATATTCCAATGCTATAGAATTAAGACTCACCCAATTATAGTCTTGCACAAAACGTGAAGTAGGCTTGGTTACCTCAACAGTTTCCCGGTTACTCACTTGAATTCTCTTGAAAGAGGCCAGATCTCCCGGTTCTTTCCAACGTTCAGTCAATACTCTTCTGTCTGCATTATCATTTGCAATATCTACACCTTCTATCTTATCAGCCAAAGTTCTATTATAACGTTGTCCTCCAAACTCATACATAAAAGTAGTGTAGAGACTAAAACGTTTCCAAGTCAAGTTTAAGCCAAAAGTCCCCTGCGCAGTAGGTTCTTCATTACCAACAACAACCTGATTAGCAGAATTCCAATATTTAGTAACAGTTCCATCCGGATTTTGGAAGAGCTCTTCTCCAGTAGCAGGATCAATGCCAAGTGATTTCATCGCCCAAATTGCATTTTGCGATACACCTTCCGAATATTTTTTATAGCTCTTTGACGCCACTTGGGTATTGGAATTAGCTGGATCACTAAAAAATGCATCTACTTTATCATTATAGGCTTTTAAACTCTCTGCAATTTTCACAATTTTATTCCTATTATGTGCCAAGTTGGCAAGGAGAGTAAGATTCCAGTCCTTTGTACGAATAAAATTGACACGTACATCCAACTCAAATCCTTTATTCTCAATTTCACCAATATTATCCATATAAGTAGTAAAACCAGAATGACTAGGGATAGTAACAGAGTTAATACAATCAACAGTTCTCTTAATATAATAACTACCTCTCAAATACAACAAACGCTTAAACAAACTGACTTCCATACCCACATCTAATGTATTGGTTGTTTCCCAAGTCAACCCTTTGTTTCCTAAAGCATATAATACAGCCCCATAACCCGTTTTGTACCATTGATCAGAAAGAATACGATATGTTGTTTTTGCATCATAAGATGCAAAATTCACCTTACCAATCTGCCCATAACTAGCACGGAGCTTCAACAAATCAAAAACATCCATGTTCGTAAAGAATTTATAATTATGTAAATTCACACCGGTACCAAAGCTCCAAAATGGAGCATATTTTCTATCAGTACCAAACTTGGATGAGCCATCCATACGAATACTAGCATCAAACAAATAAATATTATCATAACTATAATTCACCAAACCGATCAAACCCATCAGACGCGAATGTTCTTCACTCTGTGTTGGTTTACTTACAATCTCCTCTGCATAATTAGGTGAATGTAAACTACCTGAAGGAAAACCCTTATAATTAGCAGAAAGACTCTTTTCCTTACTTTCCATAATATTCATCCCAACTGAAGTATTGATATTATGTTTTCCAATGAAGCGGTTATAAGCTAAAGATGCCTGCCAATCAAGAACAAAGCTATCACCGGAACCAGTAGCCAATGTACCGGCAGAAAGATTTGTATTACTCAAAATCGGATCATTCTTCATTGAATTGGGATCAAGAAAATTTTCACTGTTACTAAACTGACGTGTAAGCCCAAGTGTGCTTTTAAACAATAAATATTTAGAAATATTCCACTGTGCACTCAAATTATTTATAACTTGTTCATAAGAAGATTTACTATAGCTACCTAAAGTTGCCTCATATAATGGGTTATAAGTAACTGTCCTATTCCCCCATCTAGTCAATTCCTTCATATACTCACCATTTTCATTCTCATAAACATCATATGGTAATTGAGTGGTATAATCAGAAAACGAACCATAAGGTGAATCTTTAGAGCTATTCACATCATACGTAAAATGATTTCGAACAACAAGATTTCCGATTGTATACTGTATATATGCACCGGCCCCCCATACATCTCGTTTGGAGCCTTTCATTACACCATCGTTTTTGTTCAAACTCAATTCCACTCCAAAACGTAATTTATCAGAACCTCCATCAACATAAAGACTATGATTCATATTAAAAGAAGTCTGTAATGGCTTACTTAACCAATATGTATCTACACCATTCTTTACATTATACAATTTTTTATTATAGAAGTCCTGAAACTTATGTTCACCTTCGTTATCAACAAAACAATTAGCTAATCTTTCAGCCTCTAATTTCTCCGCTGCATTCATCAGGTTATAATCACTCAAGTCTGGCATTTCCACCTCACCAGTTAAGCTATAAGCAACATTCAATTTCCCCGGTTTAGGAGTTACAGTTGTTATTACTACAACCCCATTAGCGGCACGTGAACCATACATAGCTGTAGCTGCAGCATCCTTCAAAATTGTAACACTTTCTATACGAGAAGGATCCATGTCATACAATTTTGTAACACTAATTTCGAAACCATCCATTATAAAAGTCGGAAGATTCGGATTGTTTTTCAAAGAGGATTTAGAAGTTACATCCACATCTAATTCTTTAATTCCAATCCCAGACTTACCACGCAAATATACTTCAGGAAGAGCATTAGGGTCAGATCCCCACATACTATTTTCCGCAATACGGAAAGATGGATCAAAAGCCTGAAGTGCAGCAATCACATTGGTTTTGGAAACCTTTTGCAATTCTTCTTTTTTAACAGTTATAGTATTTCCGGTAAAACTTTCCTTTTTCAAAGTTGCATACCCTGTTACTACAACCTCATTCACCTCATTCACATCTTCCTTCATATGAATTTGAATCTCTTTTTTCTGACTACCCTTTACTGTAACTTCCTGAGTTACCATTCCGATATAAGAGACTATCAATACGACATCTTCCCGTGGGGCACTAAGCATAAAGTTCCCATCAATGTCACCAACTGTACCTCCCTGCACACCTTTTACCCTTACATTCACACCGGGTAAGGAATGGCCTTCCGCATCTGTAACCTTACCTCTAATAACCCGGTAACTATTGTCCTCTACTTTAACAGTAACCTTAGTCTGTGCACTAGCAAAGAAAGTGTACGGAAGCATAGCTACCAATAATAAGCAGCCCATAATAAAACTTCGCTTTTTTTTCATAAATGCTGTGTTGTGTTTAGTTATATATTGTAATCCAACAAAATTTATTTTATCTATTATTTTTTACGACGACGCCACCAAGTGATGATATATCCCGCTAACAATCCTACAGGAATAATTCCCATAAATAAGATGCGAACCAAAACTAAAGCTCCCTGACCAGAAATGGACAGTTTATCGTCATACGGATGAGGACGATCATCATTTACGGGGAATTGATTATAAGACAATTCACGGAAAGCTTCGGTAATCAGCGTAAAGTTAGAAGTGCTCAAATCATTCCGATTAGTAGTCAATTCACTGTTCGCCATACAATCAGCATCACCACATACATAGATACGCTGTTCTTTATCACCTACTTGGCGAATCAAACGCACCACCAAAGGAATAGAATCAGCTTTTTCACCTGTTTCCGGATTGATTTCCGGTTTGTCATCCACAAAATCAGTTGTTTGCTGTTCATTCCAAGCCTTTGCAGTGGTAGCAAATAAGACTGAAGACTTAAAGCCGCAACTATCATTAAGTACTAATTCTACAGCCCCAGGCATAGAAAGTTTAGAGCCATATCGCCCCATTGTATAATAACCTTTATTCTCTGTTATAGCTGTTTCTGTAGGATTCACAAATAATTGATTGGGAGCATATCCCTCTGTCTCTTCCACTACAATGCCTGGCATAAATGTAATACCCAAATTTTCAACTAATGGATTCATCAATGGTTGACGCCGTGGTTCGCAAGCTATAATCATGTTACCTCCGCGAGCTATAAAACGTTGTATTTTAGCTATCTCATCCGGTGTGTATGCTTCACGTACATCTGCTATAACGATAATATCAATATTATCAGCAATATCTGTTGCCATAGAATCCGCCTTCAAATCCAAAACACTCACTCCGAACCCTTGATTGATCAGAGAATATCGGAAAGTGAGATTTTTTGCAAATGCACTATAATCACGTTCACCGCCTTTGTAAATATCACGTTCACCATGTCCTGTGATAAAGGCAACCTGTGGAGACTTGACAACCATCGTTTTCAAGGCAGCCGTAATTTCAGATTCACGAGGATCACGCTGATTATCATCATAAATGCGTAAAAAAGCTTTCTGACCATTTTCACGTTCGAAAAGATAAACAAAACGATTGCCTTCTTCTTCCAGATTAATACCCTTGGAGTCTGTTACTTTCTTGATATCTTCCGGAGAAAGGAACATATTAAAATCCAAATCATAAGTATCACACAAACGCTGAGCTATTTCTTTGTCTGATAGTCCAGAGAATTGTGCATAAAGACGAGGATTATCCGTATGGTCATAATAATACACATATTCCATCTTCATTTCCGGTTTGAAACGGATATAGTCTTCAAACTTACGCATTTCCCAATTCCTGTTTTTCGGCATTCCCTTGTTGAAATTATCATCCAGCAGGTTAACGAACATCGTAAGAGTCAATCCACCGTCCAGCTTCGTCATTACTTCCTGACTTGGAGGAGTCAAAGTATTTGCCTTAGTTGCTGTTGCATCATAGTAACACATTAACTTAGGTTGGGAAGTCACATAACCGACCAATAATGTAACACACAACACACCGATATACTGCACCATCTTACTTAAACTATTGGCTGTAGTACGTTCGAACTTCAATTTCAAAACAGAAAGTGACAAGAACAGTACAACCACAATAATAAAATAGAATGCATCTTCACTACAAATCATACCGTGAAGAAACTTGTCCGAGCGTCCTGCCAAAGATAACCAATAGGTAAGATCACGAACAAAATCAATGTCCTGTCCAATATTACCCATAAAATTAAGAATAGCAAGAACAGTCAATGTTCCAACAGCCGCAACCACCTGATAAGCAGTCAAAGTAGACATAAACAAACCTATAGCTGCATAAGCACATACCAACAAAAAGATTCCAAGTATCCCGGTCAAAGCAAACGGAAAATCAAAGTTCTCCACAATACATGCACTATAGATAAAATAGGCAAACAAGATAGCAACCAGAATCAATGCATATACCAACATAGATATATATTTACCTAGAATTATCTGTATATTGGTAATAGGGGAAGAATACAGCAACTTGATGGAACCACTGCTATACTCCTTACTCATCAATCCCATTGTAAGTAATGGTATATAAAGGTACAAGTTATCCTGCATACTTGAATAAACACCACTGTATCCTAACAATAAAGCACTGGTCAGGTTATAAGGGCGGTAGTTTAGTGCCAAATAACGTAATTGATCGGAAATCAAGTCGGAAAATGTCAGTCCGGCCTGAAATGCAAATATGATAAGGATCAACCATGCAATAGGTGAACAAAAGAGAGTATTCAGTTCAGCCTTTGCTATTTTCCATATAGTTTTCATACTTAATCTTTATTTTCTAAGTTTGTGTTTACTTCTTTCCAGAAAGACGGGCAAAAATCTCATCCAAAGAAAGACGTTCTAACTGAATCTCTTCCAGTTGCCATCCATTAGCGACACTAGTAGCAATCATTTTCTCGGTTATTCCATCCGTTTCAGCTATATGAAAGCGGTAGTGACAATCCCCCAAACAATCGACAGAAGTAATACCTTTAAGCTTGACAAGTTCTTCTATTGCCGGAGCATTAACCAATGTTGCAGTGAAAGAAGTAGGAGCAACATAATTATCAAAATCATCCATACTTCCAGAGAAAACGACCTTTCCATGTTCAATCATACGAATTTCATCACAAGTAGCCTGAACTTCCGGTAAAATATGCGTGGAAAGCATTACTGCATGATCGGTAGCAAGTTCCTTAATTAAATTACGGATTTCGACAATCTGATTAGGATCAAGACCATTTGTCGGCTCATCCAGCACAACAAATTGCGGATGATGAACAATAGCCTGTGCAATGCCAATACGCTGCTGATAACCACCGGACAGATTACGCAGGAGACGTGAACGAAAATGAGTTACTCCGCAACGAGCCATAGCACGCTCTACGGCTTTCCCAATCTCCATGGGTTCCATCAGACGAAGATTTGCACAATAAGTAAGATACTCCTCAACTGTCATATCCGGATATAAAGGCGGGCGTTGAGGCAAAAAACCTATGAACTTCTTTGCCTCTACCGGATTCTCACGCAGATTGATGTTATTAATCCAGACATTTCCTTCTGTCTGATTCAAAACTCCACATATAATATTCATAGTTGTGGACTTACCGGCGCCGTTGGAACCCAACAGACCGAAAACTCCCTTACTTTTTACTTCAAGATTTATATCGCGGATAGCCCAATCTACACTATAACGGTGAGAAAGGTGCTCTACTCTGACAATAGCTTCTTCCATGATGTGTTTGTATTTTATAAGGATACTCTTTATTATCTTCTCTTTCTACGAACAAGGATCGTAATTCCGCAAGCGGCAAAGATTAGCGGCAAAAGTGCGTAGCAGCCATATCTCACCATTTTACGAGCATCACGTCCTATAGATACTGCATTATCTTCCGGATTAATCCGCTCTGTATCTAACGGATATTCATCGTAAGAAAGCCATTTAAAAGTTCCGGTAATTACTGTAAAATTATTAGATGAATAACCATTGCGGCTTTTGCTCATTTCTCCATTACTTACGCAATCCGCATCTCCTGTTATGACGATACGTTGTTCTTTATCACCAACTTTACGGTCAAGCGCCAAAATTGTAGGAATAATACCTTGCTTCTCACCCGTTTCAGGGTTATACTGCGGTTTATCATCTAAGAAGTCTGTTGTTTGCAACTCATTCCAACATAAAGAGTCTGTAACAATCACCGGAGAGGCATTGAAACCTTTAGAAGGGTCAAATACCAAACCAACAACATCAGGCATTGTGATGACAGATCTGAACTCATATGGACGGGTATAAGGTTTAAAACGCTGCGCAGCTTCTTTAGTTATATGCCCGGCAATCAATGACGGAGAATCATTCTCTTTCATTTCAACTAATGTTCCTGACATAAAAGTCACTCCCATTTGTTCAGTTATGGGATTCATTATTTCCTGACGACGGGCATCACCTAAAATGAAAAGATTTCCTCCACGAGCGATATACTTATTCAAACGATCATTTTCAACTTCATTGAAAGGCGTTTTCATATCTGCTATCACTACAATATCTATATCTTCCGGTACTTCCTGATCTTCCAAAGACAAGGTTACTACATCGAATCCCTGATTTCTCAAAGAGTAACGGAAATATTGATTCTCCGCAAATTGATTATAGTCCCGATCGCCCGTTTTATAAATATCACGCGTCTCATGACCAGTAAGAAAAGCAACTTTCGGTGATTGTACCACAAAACGTTTCAAAGCTGTAGAAATTTCGGTTTCCGACGGATGCTTTTCATTATCATTAAATAAACGCAAAATACTCTTCTGACCATTATCCCGTTCTACAACACGTATAAAGTGATTTCCTTCATTCCGCAAATCTATTTTCTCACGAATCTGTTCCGGAGTCAAAAACATATTAATATTCAAATTCAAAATGTTTGCCATTTTTTGAGCTTTTTCCTCAAGAGTATTACAGCCTTCAAGGCGGAAATCCAATTGAGAATTAGCCTCATCATAATAGTAAACATACTCCATCTTTGTATCCGGTTTGAAGCGAATATACTTTTCAAACCTCTCATAATCACTCTTCAGCTGACTTGGCAAAGCAATAGCATAATTATCATCCAGCAGATTCATGTAGCTGGTTATTTTCAAACCACCATCTATTTGCTTCATAATATCCTGACTCGTTTTCGTCAGTGTGTTACGCTTTGTTGCTGTTGAATCATGATATAATTTCAAAGTAGGTAATGTAGAAATATACCCCACCAATAAAGCAGATAAAACCACAGCACCATAAGTTCCCCATGTTTTCCCACGAGATTCTTTACGACGTCCGGCACGCAGTTTCAATACAGAAAGAGTTAAAAACAATGCAATAATTAATAAGAAGTACAACAGATCTTCACTGCAAATCAATCCGTTTATAAATTCATCCGCACGTCCGGATATAGATAACCAATATGTGACATCGCGCACAAAAGCATAATCCTGTCCAACTTCACCAACATAATTCAATGCAGCCAATACAGCCAAAGTTCCCATAGCGGCTACTACTTGATAAGAAGTAATACTGGACATAAACAAACCTATAGCCCCGTAAGCACAAATCAGCAAGTATATACCCAATATTCCGGTAAAGAGTAAGCCTAAATCGGCATTCGTAATAGTGATGCCACAAAATACCCCAACAACTAATAAGGGAAGAATCAATACTAAATTGTAAATCAACACCGACAAGTATTTACCAAAGATAATCTGGCTGTCAGTAACCGGAGATGAGAACAGCAGTTTTATAGAACCACTACTATATTCCCTACTCATCAACCCCATTGTTAACAAAGGGATATATAGATAAAGGTTACGCAGGAAGCCCGGAAAGATTCCCATCCAACCTGTAAAAATAGAGGCTGTCACATCCCAAAGAGTATATCCTAATGCTTGTCCCTGTACCTGACGATCGAACGCATTTCCAAAAGCCACACCCACCTGCACAGCAAAAATAACTAGAATAAGCCATGCCACCGGGGAACAAAATAAGGAACGCAATTCGGCAATAGCTATCCGATATGTAGTTTTCATATCAATGTTTTATTATATTTTGTGATTAATCGATTTTTATTCCTTTTCCGGACAACTGTGCAAAAACAGTATCCAATGAGTCCCGTTCAAGAATAATTTCGCTGGGGCGCCACCCTTTCTCCACGCCCATTTCCGTTATACGTCGTGTCATGCCATGATCGTTTCCATCAAAATGACAACGGAAACGAGTAGCAGTCAGCTTTTCGACTTTAAGGATACCTGGAATTTTCTCTAATTCTTCAGTTTGTGGAGGATTCTCCAGGATAGTCACCAAAGTACTGGGAGCCATGTAATTATTGAAATCACGGATAGTTCCGGAAAATACAACATTTCCATGTTCAATCATCTTAATTTCATCACAAGTGGCTTGTACTTCCGACAGGATATGAGTAGACAGCATCACTGCACGGTCTACCGCTATTTCTTTTATTAAGTGACGGATTTCGACAATCTGATTCGGATCAAGTCCGTTGGTGGGTTCGTCTAAAACAACGAAAAGCGGATTATGTACGATTGCCTGAGCAATACCGACACGCTGCTGATATCCACCAGACAAATTACTAATGAGACGTTTGCTATAGTGCATTATTCCACACTTTTCTTTCGCACAATCAACGGCAGCCCTGATACTTTTAGACTCCATGTGCCTGAGTTGTGCACAATAGACCAAGTACTCATCTACCGTAAAGTCAGCATACAAAGGAGGCTTTTGAGGAAGGAAGCCTATAAACTTCTTGGCTTCAACCGGATTTTCTCTCAAACTAATACCATTTACAAATACTTCACCCTCTGTTTGGTTCAGTACCCCACACATGATGTTCATAGTGGTTGACTTTCCTGCGCCATTAGACCCCAACAGACCAAAAACTCCTTTTTTCTTGATCTCCAGATTAATGTCCCGGATAGCCCATTGTACGCTGTAGCGATGTGAAAGGTGCTCTACCCTCACTATAGGTTCATCCATAATTTAAAAAGTTAAATACCCTAATAAAAATTAAACTCACGACAGGTTTAATTAGGCTATTATAAAAAAAGAATACGTGTTTTAACCTTGTGATGTTCTTGTTTATAAATTCCTAAAAAACTTTGCGAAATTATAAACCTTTATATTTATACGCAAATTTTTCAGGAAGACATTTTCTATGAGCGATTTGACAAAAAACGAAAGAAATGACATAAAGTCAGCATTATCTACTCTGAATTCGCAATAATAGCCTAGTATTTATTTAAAAAAGCGACATTATTCAGATACTTCAATTCTAAAAGTCAAACAGTTACAAATTCAATTTTAACCTTATTTAAACATTAAGCAAAGTTTTACGAGTTTTAATGAATTGATTCTAAAACTTAAACAGCATTTAACAGATAAAACGATCCTGTTTACTCTTTTTTCTGTTATCAAAGCCACACATACCGTTAACTTTCTTTTAATCTATCTGCTATTAAACCTTTTCTTTCAGGTGTCGTCTAATCACAAGAAGATATTATATAACGTGCTATATACTATACTAAACCATGAATAAAAAAACTAAATGGGGCATCATTATTCTTATCGGTGCCGGAATTATCGGTGGAGGAATTTACTCACAGTTACCTAAAACTAACGACGAACTGGCTGCTGCTGACAAGGTAAAAAACACCCAAAAGAATGGGAAGAAAATTCTGAACGTCAATGCCAAAGTCATAAAACCTCAACTATTAACAGACGAATACACCACTACCGGTGTACTTTTACCGGACGAGGAAGTAGATTTATCTTTTGAAACCTCCGGAAAAGTAGTCGAGATCAATTTCGAAGAAGGAACGCCCGTAAAGAAAGGCCAACTTCTTGCCAAGGTGAACGACCGGCAGTTACAAGCACAGCTACAAAGGTTGGTATCACAACTAAAATTAGCTGAAGATCGAGTATTCCGACAAGATGCCCTGCTCAAACGGGACGCAGTCAGTAAAGAAGCCTATGAACAGGTAAAGACTGACTTGGCAACATTAAATGCTGATATAGAAATAGTGAAAGCAAACATTGCCCTGACTGAACTCCGCGCTCCGTTTGACGGAATCATTGGTCTCCGGCAAATCAGTGTCGGTTCATACGCTTCGCCGACAACCATTGTTGCCAAACTGACAAAGATTACTCCATTGAAAGTTGAATTCTCAGTACCGGAACGCTATGCAAGTCAGATTAAGAAAGGGACGAACCTGAATTTCAGAATTGAAGGAAAACTAGATGCCTTCAGCGCAAAGGTATATGCAGTAGAGTCAACGATTGACCCTAACCTGCATCAATACACAGCACGCGCACTTTATCCCAATACCAATCGTGCCCTGCTTCCCGGTCGATACACAAGTATACAATTGAAAAAAGAAGAAATTCCGAATGCGATCGCCATCCCAACGGAAGCTATTGTACCGGAGATGGGAAAGGATAAAGTTTTCTTGTATAAATCAGGAAAAGCTGAGCCTGTAGAAGTAACAACAGGCATTCGTACGGATGCTGAAGTACAAATTGTAAGAGGACTTCAAGTAGGAGATACCATTCTTACATCAGGAACACTGCAACTTCGTCTGGGACTTCCTGTTACATTGGACAATATTGACTAATACCTGCCATGCCTTATGAATATATCTGAATTAAGTATACGCCGTCCGGTATTAGCTACGGTACTGACAATCATTATTCTCCTCTTTGGCTTCATCGGATACAGTTATCTGGGTGTCCGTGAATATCCATCGGTGGACAACCCGATCATTTCTGTCAGTTGTTCTTATCCGGGGGCCAATGCCGACGTAATTGAAAACCAGATAACCGAGCCACTGGAACAAAATATTAATGGTATACCGGGCATCCGGTCTCTATCCAGCGTCAGCCAGCAGGGACAAAGCCGTATTACGGTAGAATTTGAACTTTCAGTCGACCTGGAAACTGCAGCAAATGACGTACGTGACAAAGTTTCCCGTGCCCAACGTTATCTGCCCCGAGACTGTGACCCACCGACTGTATCAAAAGCGGATGCCGATGCGATGCCCATTTTGATGGTTGCCCTCCAAAGCGACAAACGCTCACTGCTTGAATTAAGTGAGATTGCGGACCTGACTGTCAAAGAGCAATTGCAGACAATCTCTGATGTAAGTAGTGTATCCATTTGGGGTGAAAAGCGTTATTCCATGCGCCTTTGGCTCGATCCGGTCAAGATGGCGGGATACGGTATTACTCCGATTGATGTAAAGAATGCTGTAGACAATGAGAATGTCGAACTTCCTTCGGGTAGTATTGAAGGAAACACTACTGAGCTGACAATCCGTACGTTGGGATTAATGCATACCGCCGATGAGTTCAATGATCTTATTGTAAAAGAAGACAATAACCGTATCGTCCGCTTCAGCGATATCGGACGCGCAGAACTTGGGCCTGCCGACATCAAAAGTTACATGAAAATGAACGGTGTACCCATGGTAGGTGTTGTTGTTATTCCACAGCCGGGAGCCAATCACATCGAAATTGCCGATGCTGTGTACAAACGCATGGAACAGATGAAGAAGGACCTGCCGGAAGATGTGACGTATAGCTATGGTTTTGATAATACCAAATTTATCCGGGCATCTATCAATGAGGTAAAAGAGACTGTATATGTAGCCTTTATTCTGGTTATCATCATCATCTTCCTTTTCTTACGCGACTGGCGGGTGACGCTGGTTCCGTGCATCGTAATTCCCGTATCGCTGATTGGAGCATTCTTCGTCATGTATCTTGCCGGATTCTCCATTAACGTACTTTCCATGCTTGCCATTGTGCTGGCCGTGGGACTGGTGGTGGATGACGCCATCGTAATGACGGAGAACATCTATATCCGTATCGAAAAAGGAATGAGTCCGAAAGAAGCGGGAATAGAAGGAGCCAAAGAGATCTTCTTTGCCGTTATTTCAACGACCATCACACTGGTTGCAGTATTCTTCCCGATTGTCTTTATGCAAGGTATGACAGGACGTTTGTTCCGGGAATTCAGTATTGTAATTTCGGGTTCTGTCATTATCTCTTCATTTGCGGCACTGACCTTCACACCGATGCTGGCCACAAAGTTACTCATCAAACGTGAGAAACAAAACTGGTTCTACACTAAAACAGAACCGTTTTTTGAAGGGATGAACCGATGGTACAGCCGTTCGCTCGCTGCTTTTTTGCGCAAGCGCTGGCTGGCACTTCCGTTCACTTTTATAACCATCTGCCTGATCGGCTTCTTATGGAATGCTATTCCGGCAGAAATGGCACCGCTTGAAGACCGGTCGCAAATCTCGATCAACACCCGAGGTGCGGAGGGTGTCACTTATGAATATATCCGGGACTATACCGAAGATATCAACCAGCTTGTAGATTCTATTCTGCCGGATGCGGAAGCGGTGACAGCACGTGTATCCAGTGGTAGCGGAAACGTACGCATTACACTGAAAGACATGAAAGACCGTGACTACACGCAGATGGAAGTTGCGGAAAAGATATCAAAGGCAGTTCAGAAAAAGACCATGGCACGCTCGTTCGTACAACAGCAGTCTTCTTTCGGCGGACGCCGGGGAAGTATGCCTGTCCAATACGTACTCCAGGCTACCAATCTTGAAAAACTGCAGGAGGTATTACCGCAGTTCATGGCCAAAGTATATGAGAATCCGGTTTTCCAGATGGCAGACGTAGACTTGAAGTTCAGCAAACCGGAAGCCCGCATCAAGATCAACCGTGACAAAGCAAGTGTAATGGGAGTTAGTACCAAAAACATCGCCCAAACGCTGCAATACGGATTGAGCGGCCAGCGTATGGGATATTTCTATATGAACGGAAAGCAGTATGAAATTTTGGGTGAAATCAACCGCCAGCAACGAAACAAGCCTGCCGATCTGAAAGCTATCTACATCCGCAGCAGCAATGGAGATATGATACAACTGGATAATCTGATTGAGCTGGAAAACGGTATCGCTCCACCCAAACTGTACCGCTACAACCGATTTGTATCAGCCACAATTTCCGCCGGACTGGCTGACGGAAAGACCATCGGACAAGGACTGGATGAAATGGACAAGATTGCCAAAGAAACATTGGATGATACTTTCCGTACCGCATTATCCGGAGACTCCAAGGAATACCGTGAAAGTTCTTCGAGCCTGATGTTTGCCTTTATTTTGGCTATCCTTCTGATTTATCTGATCCTGGCAGCACAGTTTGAAAGTTTCAAGGACCCGTTAATAATCATGTTAACAGTGCCTTTGGCTATCGCCGGAGCCTTGGTATTCATGTATTTCGGAGATATCACAATGAATATTTTCAGTCAGATCGGTATTATCATGCTGATTGGTCTCGTGGCTAAAAACGGTATCCTGATCGTGGAATTCGCCAATCAGAAACAAGAAGCAGGCGAGGATAAAATGAGCGCCATCAAAGATGCCGCATTACAGCGTCTGCGCCCGATTCTAATGACAAGTGCTTCTACTGTACTGGGACTTATTCCATTGGCATTTGCCAGCGGAGAAGGCGCCAATCAGCGCATCGCCATGGGTACAGCTGTAGTAGGTGGTATGGTTGTTTCCACACTGCTTACTATGTATATCGTGCCGGCCATCTACAGTTATATTTCGACTAACCGAATCAAAATAACAAAAGAATGAAACAGAAAAGTATTTGCATGAAACAAATCATATACATAGTTACCACATGTGTCTTCATATCAGTTTCTCCAGTGAAGGCACAGCGAATCTATTCCTTAAAAGACTGTCTGGAAGAAGGGCTGCAAAACAATTATTCTCTGCGCATCGTCCATAACGAAGAACAGATCAGCAAGAATAACGCGACACTCGGAAATGCAGGTTATCTGCCTACTTTGGACTTTTCTGCCGGATATACCGGAAACCTGGACAACATCGAGACGAAAGCCCGTGCCACCGGAGAGGTCACCAAAAATAATGGAGTCTACGACCAGACAGTTAACGTCGGCCTCAACCTCAACTGGACCATCTTCGACGGATTCAATATCAGCACTACGTACAAGCAACTAAAGGAACTGGAACGGCAGGGCGAAATCAATACCCGCATTGCCATTGAAGACTTCATCGCCGATCTTGCCTCGGAATACTACAACTTCATCCAGCAAAAGATCCGTTTGAAGAACTTTCATTATGCGATGTCACTTTCCAAAGAACGCTTGCGTATAGCAGAAGCGAGCCATCTTGTCGGTAAATTCTCAGGTCTGGATTATCAGCAAGCCAAAGTGGACTTCAATGCGGACAGTGCCCAATACATCAAGCAACAGGAATTGCTGCACTCCTCACGCATCCAACTTAATGAATTGATGGCTAACAATAATGTAAATCAGATTATCGTCATCAAAGATTCTACCATTGACGTACACAGTGACTTACTGTTCGACGATTTATGGAATGCTACCTTATCCACCAATGCTTCTTTGCTGAAAGCCGACCAGAACACCGTACTGGCACAGCTGGATTACAAAAAGATCAACTCCCGCAACTATCCATACCTCAAACTGAATACCGGCTATGGATACACCTTTAATAAGTATGATATCAATGCAAATAGCAGAAGAGGCAACTTAGGCTTTAATGCCGGAGTTACTGTCGGTTTTAATATCTTCGACGGCAACCGCCGCCGTGAAAAGCGCAACGCAACCCTTGCCTTCAAGAATCGTCGTCTGGAACGACAGGAACTGGAGTTAGCCCTTCGTTCCGATCTCAGCAACTTGTGGCAAGCATACCGTAATAATCTTCAGCTGCTGAATCTGGAACGGCAGAATCTTGTGACTGCCAAAGACAATCATGATATCGCCATGGACCGTTATATACAGGGAGACCTTTCCGGTTTTGAAGTACGCGAGGCACAAAAGAGTCTGCTGGATGCCGAAGAACGTATTCTCTCGGCAGAATACAACACCAAACTTTGCGAAATCTCACTACTGCAAATCAGCGGAAAAATCACCAAATATCTGGAGCAATAAAACATTGATTCTCCTGTTTTCATTGGGCTAATCATCTGATAAAAGCGATTAGCCCAATTTTTATGCCATTAAGAACAGATATTACCCTTCATTCCCGACCTTTTCTTCTACATTTGCACACACCATAACATTCACTTAACAATAGAAGTCATGAGACAAACAGCCTTTTTCTTTCTGTTACTTTTCATTCAGACCGGAGTTTCAGCCCAAGCAACAGATTACAGGAAACAACAGAATTACAAAGAATGGGTACACCTCGCTCCCAAGTTCAATGATGCCTTTTTCCGGACAGAAGAAGCACAACGCATCGGAGACAATGTATTATTGTATCAGCAAGTCACGGGAGGCTGGCCCAAAAACATTTACATGCCGGCAGAACTGACAGAGCAGGAATACACCAAAGCATGGAATGCGAAAGGAGACGTCAACCAAAGTACCATTGACAACAACGCCACGACAACTGAAATCCAATATCTGGCCCGTCTTTATCAAGCTACACAAAAAGAGAAATACAAAGAAGGAGTACTGAAAGGCATCCAATATCTACTCAAAGCGCAATATGACAACGGCGGATGGCCTCAGTTCTACCCGCGTCCTACAGGATACTATGTCCAAATCACATACAATGACAACGCAATGGTCAGAGTCATGCAGCAGTTACGGGAAATCTACGAAAAGCAGTCTCCTTATACTTTCATCCCCGATGAAACCTGCCAGCAAGCACGTAAAGCCTTTGACAAAGGAATAGAATGTATCCTCCGGACACAGGTTCGCCAAAACGGGGACCTGACAGTATGGTGTGCACAGCATGACCGCATCACACTGGAGCCCTGCAAGGCACGTGCATACGAGTTACCTTCATTGAGCGGACAAGAATCCGACAATATCGTGCTTTTGCTCATGTCTCTCCCCCATCCATCGGAAAAAGTAATTGAATCGATAGAATCAGCCGTCAAATGGTTCAAGAAATCCGAAATAAAAGGAATACAAAAAGAATACTTCACCAACAGTGACGGAAAAAGAGATTACCGGATGATCCCTTGCGAAGATTGCCCCATACTATGGGCACGTTTTTATGAACTGGATACTAATCGTCCTTTCTTCTCCGACCGCGACGGAATTAAGAAATATGACATATCGGAAATCGGACATGAACGCCGGAACGGATATAGCTGGTACAACAAAGATGGCAGCAAAGTACTGGCAAAATATGAGAAATGGAAGAAGGAATTAAATAAAAAATAATATCGGAAGAAACGATAAGAGGGGGATGTCAAAAGTCAATAGTAATTAAACTCTCCTCCTTCAGGAAGGAGGATAATCCAGTTACTATTAACCTTTGATAACCTCTCATCTATTTCTATTTTCTATAACTTATTATCCTACTATATATTTAGCAACCTTTCCTGCACGATAGATCAGCCATACCAATCCCCATGAAACGGCGAAAGCAAGAATAGCGGCTACAGGTATCTGCAAACCAATCGGCATATTAATAGCTCTCATCAGCACGACCGACGGCCCTGTAAAGAAATAATGTATCATATAAATACCGAATCCGCATACAGTGAGATTCGCCAATGCCTTTTTCATTCTTTCCGAGTTCACTTTTACTTTCTTTGCCAGCATAAACACAGGTATCGTCATCATTACAACATTAAGAGAACAATAGGTAAAGAAGAGTTCCAGCATCTCATCCGTATATTCCGGCAATGCGGTTATATGCCTGAAACCTAAGAATGTCACCGCATAACCGACTGCAAACATCGGAATGCCAATCGCCAACGTTTTCTTCAAGCTCCATTCCAGATTTTTCAGATAATGCCCCAACAACAGATAGCCATTGAAACCGGCAAAAGCATACAGCATTCCAAAAGAGTTCCATGAACAGGTTCCCCATAAATAATTAGAAACAAACTGATAATAATAAGGAAGCAGCAAAGTTACCCCCCAAGCCAGCAGAAACATCAGTTTGGCACGTTCCGAAGCCTTCTCTACCCAAGCTGAGAAAACCGGCAAATACAGATACAGCCCGATAAGCAGATAAATATACCACATATGCACGGCTAAAATGGAGAAGTTGAACGGAATCATCAAAATATATTCCAAAGATACAGAGAATGATTGCTGCATCACTTCCTCTCCCGCATACGGGAAGAAATCAAGAATAATCTGAGGATTCAGTCCCAACAGGCCTGTAATCCAAGGGAACAGATTATATAGCACCGACCATATCAGGAACGGATAAAAGACACGGGGAATACGTTTCTTGTAAAAAGTAGAAGTATCACCTCTTACAGGCAGAAGCAATGCACCGGTAATCATCACAAACAGAGGCACGCACGGACGCAGTACAGATCCGTAGATAGCACCCCAAAGTTTTATTTCTCCGATATTCGGAGCCGTACCGGGATAAAAATTAAACGGATCGGTGCAATGACAGCAGACAACTGTAAACATCGCAATAAAACGAACGACATCCAGCCAAACAATATGCTGGTTCTTTTGATTGGATAAATTCATCACTAGTGGTTTCATGGTGTTTTAATTATTAGATAAGCAAGTTTATAAAAAAAGGGATGCCCATACGAAAACTGACAGGTATCCCTAAAATGAATGTTTATGTAATCAACCGCAAGAATTACTTGCTATTACTTATTACTTGTTACTTATTATTTGGCACAACGTGGTTTAATCTGTTTGAAGAAGTCATTTCCTTTGTCATCTACCAAAATAAATGCCGGGAAATCTTCTACTTCTATTTTCCAGATAGCTTCCATACCCAATTCCGGATATTCAACACATTCAATGCTCTTGATATTATTCTGAGCTAGGATTGCAGCCGGTCCGCCGATAGACCCCAGATAGAAGCCGCCATATTTCTGACAAGCATCTGTAACCTGCTGGCTACGGTTACCTTTCGCCAGCATAACCATACTGCCACCATGACTCTGGAACAACTCAACATATGAGTCCATACGTCCGGCAGTTGTCGGTCCCATTGAACCGCAAGCCATACCAGCCGGAGTTTTGGCCGGACCGGCATAATAGATAGGATGATCCTTGATATACTGAGGCAAATCTTCTCCACGATCCAAACGCTCTTTCAGTTTAGCATGAGCAATATCACGACCAACAATGATTGTACCGCTCAGTGACAAACGAGTGGATACGGGATATTTAGTCAGTTCTTTCAAAATTTCAGCCATCGGACGGTTCAGATCGATTTTCACCACATCACCTTCACCAGCCTGGCGCAATTCAGCCGGAATCAGACTGCCCGGATTTGAATCTAGTTTCTCAATCCAGACACCTTCTTTATTGATTTTACATTTGATATTACGATCCGCAGAACAAGATACGCCCAAACCTACCGGGCAAGAGGCGCCGTGACGAGGCAGACGAATAATACGGACATCATGCGCCAGATATTTACCACCGAATTGTGCGCCCAATCCAATCTTGTGAGCTTCTTCCAGCACTTGTTTTTCCAGCTCAATATCACGGAAAGCACGACCATACTCATTTCCTGTAGTCGGCAGATTATCGTAAAAGTGAGTGGAAGCCAGTTTCACAGTCAGCAGATTCTTCTCGGCAGAAGTACCGCCGATAACGAAAGCAATGTGATAAGGAGGACAAGCAGCTGTTCCCAAAGTCTTCATCTTTTCAACCAGGAACGGAACCAGTGTACCGGGATTCAGAATTGCTTTTGTTTCCTGATACAAATATGTTTTATTGGCAGAACCGCCACCTTTAGTAACACAGAGGAATTCGTATTCCATTCCTTCAGTAGCTTCGATGTCAATCTGTGCAGGCAGGTTACATTTTGTATTCACCTCATCATACATATTGAGAGCCGCATTCTGAGAGTAACGCAGATTCTCTTCAGTATATGTTTTATAAACACCCAGTGACAGAGCTTCTTCATCCGTATAGCCAGTCCATACCTGCTGTCCTTTCTCACCGTGGATAATAGCGGTACCGGTATCCTGGCAGAATGGAAGTACCCCTTTGGCTGCCACTTCTGCATTACGCAGGAAAGTCAATGCTACGTACTTATCGTTCTCACTGGCTTCCGGATCACTCAGAATCTTAGCAACCTGTTCATTGTGCGAACGACGAAGCATAAATGACACATCACGAAAAGCAGCATTAGCCATCGCAGTCAAACCTTCTTTCTCAATTTTCAGGATAGGATGTCCTTCAAACTCGCTTACCGATACATAGTCTTTTGTAAGCAGATAATACTCAGTTGTATCTTTTCCCTTTTCAAACATGGGCTGATACTTAAACGGAGGTGTTGCCATAATCTCTTTTTTTATTACGTAATGTTAGTTAGTGAGGCAAAGGTAGCAATTAAGAATGAAGAATGATGAATGATGAATGAAGAATTAAGAATGAATAACGGAGAAAGGAACAATGCCCACTGCAACAAGAATAGTTTCTTGTTACAGTGAGAATTTATTCTCACCGTGATGAGTTTTTTTTCTCATTGCGATAAGAAAATTTTCTCATCAAGGTGAGATTTTTTTCTCATCAAGATGAAAACTGGCCGAGAACTCTGTACAACAAAAGCTATTATAAATGAATGAATTAAAGAATAAGCCAGCTTTATCACTTAGTCTTGAATGGACTCAATTCTTTTGATCAGTTCATTTCCAAGGGCCGTTTTATCTTCGATATGTTTTAATACCGCTGTAACAAATGTGTTACTTTCAAAGTCACCGCGTACTTGTTCAAAGTCCTGCTTCATTTCATCATGAGACCCATCCGCCCCGAATCCTGTCATTGAAGACAGTGAGAACTCTTTACGGGCATCATCATATACCATTTTATCGAGACCCACTACTGCCTCCTTCCATGTTTTCACGATACAGATTATGTCCTGCGCTGTTATCTCATCCGGATTCAAACCATAAAACTCCTGAATTTTGTTATAAGCCCAAGTCCACTCATACGTATAGTAATTCTCGTGCATTTCCGCAAAGCTGGCATTAATGGATTTCAATCGGTTGACTGAACCATTCTCGATACCATCGAGCAGGCGGTCTATTTCACTTTTAGGAGCGATCAGTCCGGACATATCCACCCATTCACCAGTTCCGATTTCCGTATCCGGTTTCAGACGCTGGCGTATCTCTTCATTACTTTGGAAATTAATACCCTCCAAGCGCTTTATGATTGAATTCCCCAAAAACTTATGAATAGCAATTTCATAAAAACGAATGCCGTTGTTCAGAGAAGAATTTTTAATCTTTGCACTTTGGAAAGAATAGATTTCAGATGTTTCCCCGGATACCCGTTTAAGGTCCTTCAGAATAGAGCGTCCTTTGAACATTTTCTGAATAGTATATGGACTCAGAAGATTATAATTGATATAATCCAGGCGATTCGGATCTTTCCGCTTATCACGTTTCGGCCACTTCTGAGCATCGCGAATGGTACCTACACTTCTCAGATTCACTCCCGGAACCAAATAAGTCGTATTTCGTTGCTCAATCAGATAAGAGAAAGGAAGGTTAGAAGTATCGGCATGATTAACGTGTCGTCCCATTACCAGAGAGAAAGCTCCGACACGTGCCGGCCATAAGATATACGAGTCTGAAGTCGTTTTAGCCCCTCTTTCCATTGTTCCTTGATGGATAGGTCCCAATTTATACATGTGGTTACTCTGATTGGAGCCCGATCCCGCGTTCATAAACGAGAACATTCCGGCAATCAATAAAGTCGATTTGTGGTGAGTCACTGTAAAAGGTCCTGCAAAGATAGCACATGCTTCTCCATTCTCTCCCTGACAGTTACTAAAGAACAAGGAATCGGAAGCTGAGTAGTTATGCCCCAACTTACATGCCTGACCAACAAAACAACGGGTCAACATTGTACCGTCATCCACTTCAGAACCAGAAGAAATAATGAAATCATCACATATTACTCCATGTCCGATGTGTACAGGTGCTGTTACATTACTGTTTACACTACCGTTTGATAAACGACAAGTACCACAGATATGGCAATAATCACCGATTCGCACATTCTTGATAGATCCCGTATTAAGGATCATCACATGGTCGCCTATACTGCCTGTAGCAGAAGCATGTTTATTGGAATAATAATCAGCAATCGCTTTCATGCGATTAATCAGTTCCGGGCGGTGGCGATATAAGGCCAGTATGTACGCTTGGTGTGCCGACAGCTTATCATTAATCAGCACTTCACGCCCCCCCGTTTCATTGAGCACTGTTGCTTCTACCCCATTACCAAAGGTGCTCAGCCCATCTACTAAAATGATATCTACATTTTCAATGAAGGTATCATTTCCAATTTCATAATTAGCAATGTAGTTTTGAATGTTTTCAATGCAGCAGTTATCCCCTACTACTACATTGTGCAGAGTGACATGACGGAGTCCCGAGTGTTTCCTGATTCCTCCGGGCAGCGTAAATTCGGCATCAAATACGCCTAATTTCACTTCACCCGAAAAACGAGTATGGTGAACATACTCACAGTTAAAGCCCTCAGCAACCGAAACATTCCCCCAATCATCAGCCAGACACGACTGGCTCTTCAACTGAAGCACTTCGTCTTCAGTCAGTTTACGATAGTCTTTCATATAGATAAAAAATAGATATGTACCGCCTCCCCCAATCAGTAAGCGGTACATTGATTATTATTCTTCCTCTTCGTAAGTCTGATAAAGAAAATCGTTATAGGGATACTTTTGAACATGCAATTCTTTCACTCGCTGATAAACCACATCTTTCAGTTCGTCTATATTGATTCGTTCGCGGGCGGAAATAAAGAGGCAGTTGTCCTCCATCTTTGCCATCCACGTCTTCATCAGTTCTTCGAGTGTTAAGTTTTCCTTTGTTCGGGGGGTAAGGTCGTCCGGCGCTTTCTCCACGTAGGTATAAGCGTCTATTTTATTAAATATAAGTATCATGGGTTTGCCGCCGCCGCCAATGTCGGCCAGTGTCCTGTTCACCACTTCAATCTGTTCTTCAAATCCGGGATGAGAGATATCGACTACATGTACCAATAAATCTGCTTCTCGCACCTCATCCAAAGTCGATTTGAATGAATCCACCAGATCGGTAGGCAATTTACGGATAAATCCGACTGTATCAGATAAGAGAAACGGCAGGTTATCGATGATCACTTTACGTACCGTTGTATCCAGTGTAGCAAAAAGCTTGTTTTCTGCAAAAACTTCGCTCTTTGACAGTAAGTTCATGATTGTCGATTTTCCAACGTTGGTATAGCCAACCAGTGCGACACGGATCATACGTCCTCGATTTTTACGCTGGGTAGCTTTCTGTTTATCAATTTCAGCCAGACGTTCTTTCAGCAATGACATACGGTTCAAGATGATACGGCGGTCCATTTCGAGCTGCGTTTCACCCGGTCCGCGAAGTCCCACAGAGCCTCCTTTACCGCTTCCGCTACCTGATCCACCACCTTGGCGTTCCAAGTGAGTCCAAAGCCGTTGCAGACGTGGCAACATATATTTATATTGAGCCAGCTCCACCTGCGTCTTCGCATTGGCAGTCTGAGCGCGCATCGCAAATATATCGAGAATCAATGAAGTACGGTCCAGTATCTTCACTTTCAGTTCGGCTTCAATATTACGTATTTGTTTCGCGGAAAGTTCATCATCAAAGATAACCATTCCTACTTCACGTTCTTCTTCCTCTTCCGTTCGTATATATTGTCTGATCTCTTCCAATTTCCCTTTTCCGACATAAGTTACCGAATTGGCAGTCGGCAATTTCTGTGTAAATCGTTTTACTACTTCCGCCCCAGCCGTCTCAGCAAGGAAAGCCAATTCATCGAGATACTCGTTTGTTTTCCGCTCATCCTGCGTCTGGGTAATGAGTCCGACAAGTACTGCTGTTTCTACTTTGGCTTCGGATATTATAAATTCTTTCATTCTTTTCTTCTGATATATAAATCTAAATATGGTCGCAAATATAACAAAAAAAAAAAGGACAATGTTGTATTGTCCTCTTTTTCGTAACCATTTATAATAATTCGATTATAAATCAAACCATAATTTTTCCCAGATCTTCGGAGATTCTTTCGGAGCATTGATATTAGCCGTCATCTCTTCGGGGCTATATTCCCATCTTCTGATCAGTTCTTTTGAAGTTGCATCTTCCGGTACTTGCAAAGTTGGAACTTCATTGCCTGCAGTTCCGGAACGCCTCCACTGCACGAACTCCTCGAACGGACGGTCCATCAAATCAATCCACTGTTGCATATGAATCTCATATAATGCATTCTCCGGAGTCACTGTTGTCAATTCCGGCAAACCTGTAACATATGTATCAATATCGTTTTCAGCTACTCCATAGAATGCACATGCTTCCCGAACGCCTTTCTTGTACAATTCATTAGCCTTCGACAGATTCTGAGCAACTCCCAAACCGCGAGCATAAGCTTCCGCTTCCAGAAGCAGCTGTTCCTGACAAGAGTAAATCAGCTCCGGCGCATCTTTCCTGAAAAGATAGCTGCTCACAACAGATGATAACATATTATCCTTGTCATCTGTCTCAGCAGGCTCACGGTTGCCTAACCCTCTGTACACACCATCGGCACCCGGCTCAAAATAACAAGGAATACGGGGGTCATTGCGTTCCTGCATCGGCTTCAGCATATAATTGCTGGCAAAAAACAAAATCTGCGTACCACCGACCAACTCTATAAGTTCATATTTAGGATTCTGATTGCCCGGGTCTGTAGAATAAGGGAATACCAAATTATCTGATGCTGATGAAACCATTCCTCCAGCCTGCAACATCGTACCAATAGCAGTAGCCTTAGAAGGATCTTTGTCTACCATGACCATCAGTGTCCTGAACTTTAACGATTTTGCCAGAGTCATCCATTTGTTCATGTCACCTTTATAATAGATATCGTACTCATCAATCGCATTAGCATCATTCAGATCCATTACCTGCAATGCCTCATCAAGCAACGACAGAACACCATTCAGCACACTTTCCTGAGAATCAAACTTCGGATATTTGATTGTTCCGTTCCATGACTCGGTGAAAGGTATGTCTCCCCATAACATGGTTGCTTCATACATATGTTCAGCCAGCAGAATCTTACATTGTGCAATAGCATTGTGATTCACCGGATCTGATTCTTCTGCATTTTTAATAGCCAGCATCAAATTGTTGCCACCAACAGAATAATAATGTTTCCACACGTTTCCTGTGCTGTAGGGAGAAATGGTATATACTGATTCATCCCATCCACCATAATCAAGTCCACCGTCAACCTGACACTGTGAACTCATAGATAAAGGAATATAGAAGTCACCACCTGTTCGTGTTCCGGCCCAGTTTACAGCTGCATAGTTAAATAAATATCCGGGATCAACTTTCTCGGCAGTATTGGGGTCATGGTTAATATCAAGCCAATCGCTGCATGAGGTAAACAGCCCACATGTCAAAGCGCTTAATGCATATACTAATATTTTCTTTTTCATAATCATCTTCGTTTAATTCTTACAATGTTAATCTGAGATTAAATCCGAAACTTCTGGTAGAAGGAATGCTGTTAAACTCTACACCACCTCCGATTTGAGAGGGACCAAAAAAGTTTGCTTCCGGATCAATATGCGGCACATGGTCTTTGATGATCCATAAATTACGTGCCTCGAAGCCTAAATCCAATGATTTAACAAAGAAACTCTTGAACCATTTACGTGGGAAACTATAAGACAGTTGTACCTCTCTAAGTTTCACGAATGATGCATTATAGATATTTCCTTCATTATTACTAGAATTGGACACATGTTGCCAGTAATCCTGCATACTCTTCACCGGCACATCATTAGGTCTGTAGGTTCCGTCATCCTGAAGGATTACGCCCGGTTCGATAAAAGAAGCATCTTCACGATGAGCTACTGTTTCTGCAGCCAAACCGCTGCTTCTTAAATTAGCGACAGTTTCTGAATACAAAGACCCTCCATGACGAATATCAATCAAGAAACTGAAGGTCAATCCTTTATAAGTAAGTGTGTTATTAATACCCATTGTAAAATCAGGATAAACATCTCCCAGGCGTACGTTATTGACAGTTTCTCTCAAACCTGTCTTAGAATTGATCACATAATTGCCTTGATCATCACGCTTCCAGGCAGTACCGTACAAACCGAACGAATCACCTTTCGCAGCCTTAATCTGCAGACCACTCAATCCGCTTGTTAATGTATATTCATCAAGTCCTTCGGCCAATTCTTCCACAGTCTGCTTATTAGAAGCAAACGT
The DNA here is from genome assembly GCF_001811315.1 of Bacteroides sp. HMSC067B03. Taxonomy (NCBI): domain Bacteria; kingdom Pseudomonadati; phylum Bacteroidota; class Bacteroidia; order Bacteroidales; family Bacteroidaceae; genus Bacteroides; species Bacteroides sp. HMSC067B03. The sequence continues at coordinate 76,473 of NZ_KV804285.1, forward strand.
TGCATCCAGATCCCATTTAAAGTTACGTGTTTCTACAGGTGTCAAACCCAAAGTTACTTCGACACCTTTATTGGCAATCTTTCCGGCATTGATATTATTAGCAAAGTAACCTGTTGATAACGGGACATCAATACTTACAATCTGATTCTTTGTAATGTTACTATAGTAAGTCATATCCAAACGAATCTTTCCACCGAAGAAACGTAAATCAGCTCCGACTTCGAATGAACTTTGATTCTGAGGTTTCAGATTTTCATTCGGCAATACACGAGGGCCGGTAAAACCAACCAGTCCCATATGTGGGAAAGTATTAACATTGCCCAAATATTGCAAGAAATAAGTACTGGCAGGAGTATATTTAAATGCTAAATTATATGGGTCTTCATCACTACCCACATTCGCATAGCTTAAACGAACCTTACCATAATTCAGAATGTCTTTATTCTCCATCAACTCTGTGAAAATGAAACTACCGCTGATAGACGGATAAAAATAAGAACGATTATTGACAGGCAAAGTAGACGACCAGTCATTACGTCCTGTTACATTAACGAAAAGCATATCTTTATATCCCAAGCTAATATCTCCATACAAACCCACAAGACGTTTCTTTTCATAATAATTCACCGGAGTAGTAGACTTTGCATTAGTGTATGTATATAACTCGTCAACTACGAGATTCTGAGCTTGTACATTCTCATTTTTCCATTCTTCCTGATAGAGATTGTGACCTACCATAGCCTTAAAATGATAATCATTGGCAAAAGTCTTCTCATAGGAAACCATTAAGTCATTATTTATAATTCTTTTATACAAATTCCAAGTCTGGAATTTACCGTTCAAGGCTCCTACAGTACCTTTTGCATAAACTTTACGTCTTCCTTCTGTATAGAAATCCGTTCCGGCATTATTAGTAATAGTCAATCCTTCAATCGGTTTATAAGTCAATGTGATATTGCCGATCATACGATCCAGATTATTGGTAAACTTATTCTTATTAATAATCCAGTACGGATTATTACTTTTACCTTCCGGGTCTAGCGTAATCTGTTTACCATTTTCATCAATCCAATTCTGCTTGATGTCATGAATATCAATGGTTCTTGGCAATCCATTGATCAATGGAATCAACAAGTTACTATCATTTGCTCCCTGTGCCGGACGACCTTCTGAATCAGAACGTATGTATTGAGCAGAAATACGTCCTGTAAAGTTATTCGTAAAGTTCATACCTGCATTCACAGAAAAAGCATATTTATTATAGTCAGAACCAGGTACAACACCCGTCTGGTTGGTAGAGGTAAAACTCAAACGGAAATCAGCTTTTTCACCACCTCCGGCTACTGATACATTATTAATATAACTCATTCCGGTTTCATAGAAATCCTTCACATTATCAGGATTTGCCTTCAAAGTCACTTTATCTCCTTTATAATCTGTAAATTGCTGATCTTGTACCGACGAAATCTTCGGTCCCCATCCATTCAACATCTTTACATTATACACTCCGTAACTACCCTGTGCATACTCATTCTGGAAATCAGGCAATTTGAGTACATTTTCAAATCGTGTTGAGGAATTCACCGTAACAAAGACCGGTGAGTTCTTTTTTCCTTTCTTTGTGGTAATAACAATTGCACCATCCTTTGCACGCGCTCCATACAATGCGGTTGCAGCTGCACCCTTCAATACGTTGATAGATTCAATATCGTCAGAGTTGATGTCTCCTGCGCGGTTACCCACATCGACTATACCATTGGTTCTGTCAGGATTGTAAGAACCATTATCAATAGGAAGTCCGTCAATAATAAACAGAGGAGAAGAAACTGTACCAATGGAAGAAGCGCCACGAATCTGTATACTTGAGCTACCACCTACTGTTCCGGACGACTGTGCAATTTGCAAACCTGCAATCTTACCGGACAACGAATTAAGCACATTACTTTCACGCGCCTTAGTTATCTCATCTCCTTTTACACTGGAGACAGCATAACCTAAAGATTTTTCAGATCGCTTGATACCCATAGCTGTTACTACAACTTCATCAAGATTCTGAGAATCAGACTTTAATACGACTTTTAAAGTTGGTTTGATTTCGACTTCTTGTGTCCGCATACCGATATACGAAATCTGCAAAGTCTTTGC